>NZ_JALCYX010000028.1:0-55787 GCF_022690695.1 Anaeromyxobacter sp. SG17 | reverse complement strand
CGCCCTCGAGCACGCCCTGCCGGGCGCCGGCCGCCGCCTCGACGTCGGAGAGGTGGGCGGTGAGCCGCGCGATCTCCTCGCGCGCCGACGCGATCGTGTCGGCGAGCCCCGCCGCGCCGCGCTCCGCCTCGACGAGCGAGGCCGCCACCGCGTCGCGCTCACCGGCGAGCCGCGCCGCCTCCGCGCGGGCGACCTCCACCTCGGCCCGCGCCTCGTCCCGCTCGGCGCCCCGCGCGTCGCGCTCCGCCTCGCGCTCGGAGAGGGCCGCCCGGAGCGCGTCGCGCTCGCGCGCGGTCCCCTCCGCCACCCCGCGCTGGCGCTCGAGGTCCTCGCGCACTCCGTCGAGCTGGGCCCGCTGCGCCTCTCGCTCGGCCGCGCGCGCCGCCTCGACCTCCTCGAGCCGCGCCCGCGCCTCCGCGAGCGCGCCGTCGAGCGCCTCGGCCCGGGCGCGCACCTCGGCGAGCGCACGCTCCGCGCCCGCGAGGGTCCGCTCCGCCTCCTCCTGCCGCACTGCGGCGGCCTCGGCCGCCTCGCGCGCCGCGCGCTCCGCCGCCGCGCGCGTCTCCTCCAGCGCCGCCTGCGCCCCCTCCAGCTCGGCGCGCAGCTCCCCCTCGCGCTCCGCCGACGCCTGCGCGAGCGCCTCGAGCGCGCCCTCGACCTCGCCGAGCCGCTGGAGCCGCTCCTCCGCCTCGCGGCCGAGCTCCTCCTCGCGCCCGCGCGCCGCGTCGCGGAACTGGCGGTACTCGTCGTCGAGCAGCCTGAGCCGCCCGTCGCGCTCGCGGAGGGCCGCCTCGCCCTCCGCCACGCGCCCCTCGAGCGCGGCCTGCGCCTCGCGGGCGGCGACCGCCGCCTCCTCGCGCGCGCGCTCCCCCTCGGCGAGGGCGGCCTCGAGCTCGCGGATGCGCACCTCGAGCGCGGCGCGGCGGTTCTCGTCGTCCGCGCGCTGCTTCTCGCGCTCCACCTCGACCGCGCGGACGCGGGCCTCGTTCTCCTCCCGCGCCGCTTCGCGCGAGCGCGCCTCGGCGTCGCGCTCGGTGCGCGTCCGCTCGAGCTCCGCCTCGAGCGCCCGCCTCCGGGCGGCGGCCTCGTCGAGCTGCGCCGCCGCCTCCCGGGCCGCGACCTCCGACGCCTCGCGCGCCTCGCCGAGCGCCTCCTCGGCGGCGGAGAGCTCGTCGGTCCGGCGGGAGATCTCCTCCTGCAGCTCGCGCTCCCGGGCCTCGGTCCGGTGCTGCTCGGCCCGCGCGTCGCGGCCGAGCTCCTCGATCTCCGCGCGCGCCCGCGAGAGCGCCGCGTCGCGCTCCTGCAGCTCCTCGCCCGCGGCGCCCACCTCCCGCTCGAGCTCGTGGATGCGCCGCTCGTTCGCGGCGACCACCTCGATGAGCTCCTTCTCCTGCCCGAACTTCTCGAGGAGCAGCCCGTCGATCGACGCGCCGTACTCGCGCTCCTTCTGGACGAAGAGCTCGCGCGCCTCGCCGAGCCGGCGCGAGAGATCCTCGACCTCGTCCCGGAGCGCCTGCAGCTCCACGTCCTTGTCGTGGAGCCGCTCGTCGAACACCGAAAGCTCGCGCTCGCGCGCTTCCCACGCCTCGGCGAGCCGGGCGATCTGCGCCTCCCGCCACTTGAGATCCTCGCGGAGGAGCTGCGTGCGCCCCTCGGGAGTCTCCCTGAGCTCGCGCCGCTGCGGGGGGCGGCGGTCCGCCTCCGCGGCGAGCGCGTGCCGCTCCCCCACGGACTGGAACACGCGCTCGACGAACGACCGGTCCTCGTCGGTGAGGCCGCTCCGCTGGGCGCGGCGGGGCATCGGCGGCGGCGCGTCCGGGTCGGGCGCGGGCTCCTGGCTGGGCTCCTCGGCGACCTCCTCGCCGCTCGCCGCGGCGGCCCCGGCCTCCGCCTCGGAGGCGACCTCGCCCGGCGGCTCGCCGGGGAGCTCCACGTCGCCGTCATCGAGCTCGATGACTGCGTCGTCCGCGCTCTCCACCGGGGCGGCCGCGGCGAGGATGCGCGCGGAGAGCTTGCGCAGCGCGTCCGTGTCGAGCGGCATCGCGAGGTAGCCGTTCGCCGCCCACGGCGTGCGGGCGTGCTGCGCGAGCGCCTCCGGGGGGGTGTCCGACGAGTAGAGGAGGACGGGCAGGCCGGCGGTCGTGCGATCGTGCCGGAGCCGCGCGCAGAGCGAGAACCCGGAGAGGTCGGGCAGCTCCGCGCGGGCCACGACGAGGTCGGGACGGCGGGTGGCGATCTCGAGCTCGGCCTCGCCGGCGCTCGCGACGATCCGCGTGCCGCAGCCGTCTTGCCGGTAGAGCGAGGCGAGCGAGAGCGCGAAGGCGTTGTCCGGCTCGACGATGAGGACGCGCTTCTGTTCCATGTGTGGGCAGGTCGCGAGAGGACTCCCGCGCGGTCACCGAGCATAGGCCGGTGTCGTCCGCCAATCTAGCCATCGCCTCCCGCCGCGCCGAACGGGCGAGCGCCGACCGAGGAGGGTCTCGCGGGGCGTCTGCGCGCGGGCGCCCCGCGCGCGGATTGCGGGGGCGCACCCGGCGACCGAACGTGTCCGGGCGCCCTGGGACGCCAGGGCGGGACGACCCATGACCACATCGGCCCTCCTCGTCGCGCTCGCGCTCACCACCTCGCCCGCGCTCGCGCCCTCGGGGGCCGCCCCGAGAGAGAACCTCCTGCGCGGCCCCGCGCGCGTCGTCCTGCACTACCTGGACGAGGTACGCCTCGCCGGACCCCGCGGGCCGCTCCGCGCGGGCGCCGCCGTGCCGGCTCGCGCCGGGGAGTACTCAGCGGCGACACGCCTCATCGCACCCCGTACGAGGGCCGAGCTCGAGCGCAAGGACGCGGCGGGCGAGCCCCACCCACTGGCGTTCTGGCGCGACGCCGCGCGGGCCCACGTGCTCGACTCCTTCCAGCTCCTCGCCGTCCGCCGCGGCCCTCGCGCGACCGCCGTCGTGACGGTCGAGGAGCGTTACCTCGACCCCGCCGCCGACGCCCGCAGGCTCCTCCGGACCGTGAGCGAGTACCTCGTCGCCCGCGCGGGAGGCGAGTGGCGGATCGTGGATCGGCGGCCAGGTGGCGCGTTCGACGCGGCGGCGATCGCGGCCTACGCCGGCTACTGGGACGAACCCGCCTCGGCGGCTCGGTGATCGCGCCGCCCAGGCGGGCGGGCGTTACACTCGCCCCGAGATGGCCGCGCCGCGCCGCACCCTCGTCGTGGGCGACGTCCACGGATGCCTCGCCGAGCTCGACGACCTGCTCCGGGCCGCCGGCTTCGCGCGCGGACGGGACCGGCTCGTCCTGCTCGGCGACCTGCTGGATCGAGGCCCCGACCCGGTGGGCGTCCTCCGGCGGGCGCGGGAGCTGCGGGCCGAGTCGGTCCTCGGCAACCACGAGGAGAAGCACCTCCGCTTCGCGGCGCACGAGGCGCGCCGGCGCTCGGACCACCGCCACCAGAACCCGGTGCGCTTCGATCCGCGCCGGGCCGCCCAGCACGCGGCGCTCGCGAAGGACGACCTCGCCTGGCTGGCCGCGCTGCCGCGGACCATCGCGCTCGGCGACGGCTGGGTGGCGGTGCACGCCGGGTTCCTGCCGGGGATGCCCATCGCGGCGCAGCCGCCCGACTGGATGGTCCGGCTGCGCTACGTCGACGCCGCGGGCCGTCCGGTGGGGCGCGTGCGCGGCGACGCGGGCGAGCCCGGGGTGCGGCGCTGGGCGGAGGCCTGGACGGGGCCCGAGCGCGTCGTCTACGGCCACCACCCGCAGAGCCTCGCCGAGCCGACGCGCGACCTGAGCGAGGCCGGCGTGAGGTGCCTCGGCCTCGACACCGGCTGCGTCTACGGCGGTCGCCTCACCGCGCTCGTCCTGCCGGGAGAGGAGATCGTCCAGGTGCCCTCGCGCATGCAGGGCGGGGGATCCGCCGCCGGGGCTTGAGCGACACGCGAGCGAAGCGAGCCCGCCGGGGCGCCGGCGCGTTCGCGGCGAAGCCGCCACGCGGCGGCGCACGGGACCCGGCGAGCAGGGGTGGGGCCCCGGCCGACGGCGGTCAGCCGTCGGTGGGGCGGGGGCGCAGCCCCCGTTAGATCAGCCACTCCCCGCGCCGCTCGCGCGCGCGGGCGAGATCGGCCTCGTACTTGAGGACGAGGTTCAGGGTCTCGTCGAGCAGCGTCGCGTCGAGCTCCGTCGCGTTCAGCACGGCGAGCGCGCGGATCCAGTCGAGCGTCTCCGCGATCGAGGGCGGCTTCTTGAGGTCGAGCGTACGGAGCTTCCCCACCGCCGACACCACGGCGCGCGCGAGCGCCTCCGTGGCCTCCGGCACCTTGGCGCGGACGATGGCGAGCTCCCGCTCGCGCGAGGGGAAGTCGATGTGCAGGTGGAGGCAGCGGCGCTTGAGGGCGTCGGAGAGGTCGCGCGCCGCGTTGGACGTGAGCACCACGCGGGGCACCTGGCGCGCACGGACGGTGCCGATCTCCGGCACGGTCACGGTCCACTCCGAGAGCACCTCGAGCAGGAACGCCTCGAGCTCGGGATCCGCCTTGTCGATCTCGTCCACGAGCAGGAGCGCCGGCTCCTCGCTCGTGATGGCCCGCAGCACCGGCCGCGGCAGCAGGAACCGCTCGCTGAAGAAGACGTTGCCCTCCCCCGCGATGCGATCCGCCGCCTCGGCGAGCGACTCCGCGCCTGACATCGCCTCCCCGATCCGCTCGCGGAGGAGCTGCGTGAACAGGAGCTGCTTCGCGTACTCCCACTCGTAGAGCGCCTTCGACTCGTCGAGCCCCTCGTAGCACTGGAGCCGGATGAGGGAGCGGCCCGACGCCTGCGCGAACGCCCGGGCGAGCGCCGTCTTGCCCACGCCGGCCGGCCCCTCGACGAGGATGGGCTTCTCGAGCCGGTCGGCCAGGAATACGGCGGTCGCGATCTCGCGCGAAGGCAGGTAGCCGGCGCCCGCGAGCTTCTCGGCGGCTTCTTCGATGGTCGCGAACATGGCTCCTCGCAGCGCGGCTCACGCGCTCCACGGCGCCATTCCTTATAGGGCGGGCGCGGGCACGATCGAGCATCCGACCGGTCATGTTACCGGGGTTCGCTACACCCTGGCGTTGCCGGGAACCGTCAGAATTACAGCCGCGGCCCGCGCGGGTTTTCCACAAGTCTTTGATTCCAGGAGTGATTCGCCTTGGAGGCCCTACGGCACGCCGATTGAACAGGTACGCACTCGAGTCCCGCCGGAGGCCGACCGAGGACCCTGCCATGAAGAAGCTCCAGCCCAAACGCTCGAACTGCAGGGCCCACCTCCCGTCTCACGTCCTCGTCGATGCGTGGTCGGACGCTCGACTCCTGCCCCCGCCGTTCGTCTCGAGTGAGGCGTCTGGCGGAGAATCCTAGTCGGGCGCCCACGCGCCAAAAAGCTGGAGAGGCCGCGGGGCACACCCGCGGCCTCTCGCTTTTCGTGCGCGCGGGTGAAGGCTCACACCTCGATGCGCACCCGCAGCGGTCCGCCCTCCACGTCCACCACCTCCGCGTAGGCGGACTTGGGCCCGCGGAGGAAGCGCAGCGTCGCGCGCGCGGCGCCCACGCGCACGCCCTCGAGCGTGAGCTCGTCGAGCCAGGGCGGCAGCCACGGGAACCGGACGTGGAGCGTCTGGGCGTGCGCGTCCGGAAAGAGCCCCAGCACCGCGCGGACGAGGAGGAACCACGCGGCCGACGACCAGGCCTGCGGCGAGCAGGCGACCGGGTAGTGGACCGGGAAGCGGCCGCCGTCGCGGCCGAGCCCGCAGAACAGCTCCGGGAACCGGAGCAGGCGGAAGTGCTGCGCCGCCTGCCAGAGCCCGGTGAGCACCTCCCCGGCGCGCTCCACCTCGCCGTAGGCGCTCATGCCCATCGCGCAGAGCGCGTTGTCGTGCGGCCAGACGGTGCCGTTGTGGTAGCTCAGCGGGTTGTACGCCGGCTGCCCCGCGCCGAGCGTGCGGATCCCCCACCCGCTCCACATGCGCTCGTCGAGCAGCGAGGCGACGACGCGCCGCGCGCGGTCCGGCGCCGCCGCGCCGGAGAAGAGCAGGTGGCCGGGGTTCGAGGTGACCGCGTCCACCTGGCGTCCTTCGCGGTCGAGCGCGATCGCGTAGGTGCCCGCCCGTTCCATCCAGAAGCGCGCCTCGATCGCGTCCGCGTGCGCGTTCGCGATCGCCAGGAGCCGCTCCGCGTCCGCGTCGCGGCCGAGGCGCCGGTAGAGCCCGGCCATCCGGCGGCGCGCGTCCACGGCGTAGCCCTGCACCTCCACGAGCGCGATGGGCGGCTCGGCGGGGCGGCCGTCCGCGAACGGTACGCCGTCGTGGCTGTCCTTCCAGCCCTGGTTGCGCAGGCCCTTCGGCGTGCGGCGCGCGTACTCCACGAGGCCGCCGCGCGCCGGATCGGCGGCGCGGTCGAGCCACCCGAGCGCGCGCTCGGCGGCCGGGAGGAGCGCCTCGACGGTGGCCCGATCCCCCGTCCAGCGGTCGTACTCGTCGAGCACCACGAGGAAGAGCGGGGTCGCGTCCGCCGAGCCGTAGTACGGCGAGTGCGGCACCTCGCCCGCCGCCGCCATCTCGCCGAAGCGGATCTCGTGGGGGATCTTCCCCGGCTCCTCGTCGCGCTCGGGATCGTCGATCGTGCCCTGCAGGCGCGCGAGGAAGCGGAGCGCGTCGCGCGCCACCTCGGGCGCGGCGAGCATCGCCTCGTAGCCCGTGATGAGCGCGTCCCGGCCGAACGGGCAGGTGTACCAGGGGATCCCCGCCGAGATGACCGGCTCGCCGAAGTGGTAGACGCGCAGCGCCTTCAGGTCGGCGACGGCGTTGTGGAGCGCGAGGTCGAAGAGATCGTTCGACGAGCGGAAGTGCGTCGCGCCGCGCTCCCACGAGTCGTAGGCGTCGCGGGTCGCGCGGGCGCGCGCGTCGAACGACGCGGACGGGCCGCGGGGCACCTCGCGGTCCTCGTCGCGCCCCCTCCGGCCGGCCGCCGGACCGCGCTCGATCCCCGCCGCGACGACGAACGACAGCTCGACCTTGCCGGCCGGCTCGAGGTGGAGATCCACCCGCGCGCCCCGGCCCCCCATGCGCGAGAGGCGCGCGGGGCCGTCCGCCCGCAGCCCCTCCAGCCGGATCTCCGTCGCGTACCCGCGCCCGTCGCGCCCGTCGTAGCGCAGGATCGCGCGGTCCTTCTCCACGCGCGGGACCTCGTAGGTGCCGCGCGCCGCGCGCTGGGCGCCGCGGATCTCGAAGACGTCCGCGAAGTCCGCAGCCCAGCACATCTCGATCCAGAAGGCGATGGGGCGGTCGAGGAAGTTCGTGAGGACGATGCGCTCGAGGAAGACGTCGTCGATGATCTGGTCGCGCCGCAGGTGGACGTAGTTCAGCGGCTCGCGCCCGAGGAGATCCCCCTCGTGCAGGCTCGTGACGGTGAAGTCGATCTGGGCGACGTACTCGGGCGACACCTGGGACGACAGGCAGAGGGGCGGCCCGCCCTTCACCGAGAGCTTCCACGAGGAGAGGTGGCGCGTGTCGGTGAGGAAGAGCCCGAGGTCGCGGGCGCCCGCCGGCGCCACGTCCCCGAGCCGGTTGGCCACCAGGAAGAGGTTGCCGCGCTTCAGGACGAGCTTGTCGACCCCCGTCGCCTCGGGCTGCGTCGAGGGGTCCGAGTAGCCGAGCAGGTCCTCCGGTCGCGCGAGGCTCACTGCGCGAGCGTCGTCCATCCGTCCTCCGCCGCGGGCGCCCCGCCGAGCCGCAGGCGCATGCGCTCGGCGATCGCGGCGCGATACACGGCGAGGTACCCGGCCGCCATCCGATCGGCCCCGAAGCGGTGCCGCGCCCGGGCCTGGATGGCCCGGCGGTCGAGCGCGCCGACCCGCCGCAGCGCGGCCGCCATCTCGCGCTCCGAGCGGACCAGGAAGCCGGTCTCGCCGTCCTCGACGATCTCCGGCGCCGCGCCGCTGGGCGACGCGATGACGGGGCACCCCGCGAGCGCGGCCTCGATCATCACGAGCCCGAACGGCTCGTCCCAGCGCAGCGGGACGAGCAAGGCGCGCGAGGTCGCGAAGAGGCGGCGCTTGGCGGCGAGATCGGCCTCGCGCACCCAGCTCACGTGTGGCCGCCGGAGCGCGGGCGCGAGCACGCGCTCTCGCCAGCCCTCCGGCGCGGCGTCGCCGTGGATGGCGCCGGCCACGGTGATGGGGACGCCGGCCCGCGCCGCAGCCTCGATCGCGACCTCCGGCGCCTTGCACCAGGAGAGCCGCCCGAGGAAGAACGCTCCGCCCCCGCCCGTGCCGGCGACGGGGTACAGCTCCGGATCGAGCCCGTGGTGGACGACGTCGTGCGGCGCGGGCCGCGCGAGCTCCGCCTGCCGCTCCGAGATGGCGACCAGGCGTACGCCCTCGACGCGCTCGTAGAAGCGCGCCAGGGTGGGCTCGAGCGCGTGGTGCAGGGTGTAGACCATCGGCGGGCGCAGCTCGTCGGCGAAGGCGAGCATGGCGGGGACGTTCGCGTGCACCACGTCGTAGCCGCCCGCGGCGATCTCCTGCGCGGCGAAGCGGCAGTGGAGGATCTCGGAGTAGGGATCGGGCGGCCACACGGCGCGCTCGAAGAAGGCGCGCACGCCGCGGGCGGTCGAGTCGCCCGTCGCGAAGACGGTGACGTCGTGGCCTGCGCGGGCGAGGGCGCGGTAGAGCGCGTGGACGACGAGCTCCGTCCCGCCGTACGCCGGGGGAGGAACGGGGACGAAGGGGGTCGAGACGATCGCGATGCGCACCTCCACACGGTAGGCCGCGCCCGGCGCCGGGGCCACGCACCGGGGCGGCGCACGCCGGGCGCGGGCCCGCTCCCCCGCGCGAGCCACGGCCGCCCGGCGCGCTTCCCGGGTGCGCGCGGGCGCCCAATGGTAGGCGCGCCGACGACATCTCCGGCGCGCTCTTCCGCGAGCACGCGATTGGCCGCTCGCCCGGGGCGCGGGTAGACTCGCCCGCCATGGATGGCCAGGGTCCGCTCAGCGAGGAGATGTTCCATTCGTTCCTGCAGCTCGCGGTGAAGCGGCAGGCGAGCGACGTCCACTTCGAGGTCGGCTACCCGCCGACGTACCGCGTGTTCGGCGAGCTGCTCGCCGCGAAGTATCCGCCCCTCACGCACGCCGACACGGAGGCGATCGCGAACTTCGTCCTGGGGGCGCCCGGCTCGGGGTTCACGCCCCTCGACTTCCGCGAGGTGGACCGCAGCTACTCCCTGCCCGGCGTCTCCCGCTTCCGCGCCTCGATCTTCAAGCAGCGCGGGAGCTGGGGCGCGGTGATGCGCACCATCCCGTTCCAGATCCCCGACTTCGAGACGCTGAACCTGCCGCCCGTGGTCCGCACGATCGCGGAGGCGCGGCGCGGGCTCGTCTGCGTCACCGGCGCGACCGGGAACGGGAAGTCCACCACGATCGCCGCGCTCATCAACTTCATCATCCAGCAGGAGCGGCTCCACGTCGTGACGGTGGAGGATCCCATCGAGTTCATCTTCCCCGGCGGGAAGGGGCTCGTCATCCAGCGCGAGGTCGGCTCGGACACCGCGAGCTACACCGACGCGCTGCGCGCCGCGCTCCGGCAGGACCCCGACATCATCATGGTGGGCGAGCTGCGCGACCGCGAGGCGGCCGACATCTGCCTGAAGGCCGCCGAGACCGGCCACCTCGTCATCACCTCCCTCCACACCCCCGACGTCCCCCGCGCGGTGAACCGGCTCGTCGGGCTGTTCCCGGCCGAGGAGCAGGACACGGTGCGCGCCCGGCTCGCCGACAACCTCCAGGCGGTGGTGGCGCTGCGGCTCCTCATGCGCGCCGACGCGGCGGGCCTCATCCCCGCGGTGGAGGCGCTGCTCGCGACGAGCACGGTCCGCGAGCTCATCCGCGACCGCTCCAAGATCACCGAGCTCAAGAGCTACATGGAGACCGCCGGCTCGGATCTCGGGATGAACAGCTTCGACCAGTACCTGTACCGGCTCCACGAGTCGAAGCACATCTCGCTCGACAGCGCGCTCGCGAACGCCACGAACCGCGCCGACCTGGAGCGGCGGATCCTGATGGAGACGGGGGGCCGCACCGCGTGACCCTCGCCGCACCAGCGGCGTCGCGCGTCCTCGTGGTCGGCTCGGACGCGGACGTCTCGATCGCGCTCCACCTGCACCTCGAGCGGGCGGGCTACGCGATCCACTGCATGCCCGGCCCCGCCGAGCTGGAGGCGATCGTGCGCGCGGTCGCGCCGCACGTGCTCGTGCTGCTCCTGCCCGCCGCGCCCGACGGGAGCTGGGGGCCCGCGCTCTCCACCGCGGCGAACACCGCCAAGGTCGGGGTGCGCGTCGTGATGGTGGCGCCCTCGCGGGAGGTGGTCGAGCCGCTCGCCGCGGTGGCGGGCGCCGAGCGCGCGCTGGCCCGCGCGGAGGTGCTCTCCCGCCCGCTCGTCGTGGTGGAGCGGACCATCGGCGCGGTCCCGCCCGGCGCCGTGTCGTCCCCCTCGCCCGCCCAGCGCCCGGCGCCGGCGCCAGCGCCCACGCACTCCCTCGCCGACGCGGCGGGGCCCCTCGCGGCGCCACGCCCGCGCACGAGCCCCGTCGATCTGATGGCGCTCATCGACGAGGAGCTCGTGGACGAGCCGCGCTCGCGCCCCGTCCCGACCCGCGTCGAGGTGACGGTGAGCCTCGTCTCGGAGCACAACTTCTACGTCGGGCCGACGCGGCGGGTGGACTCGGGCGGCGTCTTCATCGCCACGGCCATGCCGCCCCCCACCGGCACGCGGCTCCAGGTGAGGCTCGGCCTCGCCGACGGGCGCCGGATCGACCTCGAGGGCGAGGTCGCGTTCGTCCGCGAGAAGAGCGCGACCATCGGCCGCCAGCCGACCGGCTGCGGCGTGAAGCTCTTCAACCTGCCGGGCTGGGCGGTCGACGCGATCGACCGCTTCGTGCTGGCGCGCCAGCCGATCGTCTATTCCCCGCAGTAGCCGCGCCGCCCGGGGCCGCACCGGGAGCTCTCGGATCCCGCGGCGCGAACCCGCCGGCGCGACGGGCGAGGACGGCCGCCGCGGCGCCCTGACCTAGTCGTCCACCGGACGATCCGTGCGCCTCACGCCCAGCAGGTAGGGCTGGATGAAGCCGTCGAGGTCGCCGTCCAGCACGTCGTCCACCTTGCCCGTCTCCACGCCGGTCCGGAGATCCTTCACCATCCGGTACGGCTGCAGGACGTAGCTGCGGATCTGCGAGCCGAAGTCGATGTCCTTCTTGGCCGCCTCGACGACGTCGCGGGCCTCGGCGCGCTTCTTCTCCTCGAGGTCGTAGAGCTTCGCGCGCAGGATCTTCCAGGCGACGTTGCGGTTCTTCTGCTGCGAGCGCTCGTTCTGGACCGCGACGACGAGCCCGGTCGGGATGTGCGTGAGGCGGACCGCCGAGTCGGTCTTGTTCACCTTCTGCCCGCCCGCGCCCGAGGAGCGGTAGGTGTCCACCCGGACGTCCGCCTCCTTGATGTCGACGACGATGTCGTCGTCGATCTCCGGCGTCACGTCCACCGCCGCGAAGCTCGTCTGCCGGCGCGCGGCCTGGTCGAAGGGGCTGATCCGGACGAGCCGGTGCACGCCGCGCTCCGCCTTCATGAAGCCGTAGGCGAAGTCGCCGCGCGCGATGAAGGAGGCCTGCGAGATGCCGGCCTCCTCGCCCGCCACGAGGTCGGCGGGCTCGACCGCCCAGCCTCGACGCTCGCAGTAGCGCATGTACATCCGGTACAGCATCGCGGCCCAGTCCATGGCCTCGACGCCGCCCGCGCCGCTCTTCACCTCGACGATCGCGCCGGCGCGGTCGTGCTCCCCGGAGAGCATCCGCTGGAACTCGAGGGCCTCGAGGTCCTTCGCCACGACCTCGCAGTGCTGCGCCGCCTCGGCGCGGGTGGCCTCGTCGCGCGCCTCCTCGGCGAGCTCGGCGAGCGCCTCCGCGTCGTCGAGCCCGCGGCGCACGCGGCCATAGCCCCCCGTCACCGCCTCGAGCTGGGCCTTCTCCTTGAGGAGCGCCTGCGCCTTGGCGGCGTCCGACCAGAACGCGCCGTCCTCGGAGAGCTTGGAGATCTCCTCGACCCGCCGCTGCTTGCGGTCGACGTCAAAGCGACCCCCGGAGCGCCTCCAGGCGACGGGTGAGCTCCGCGATGCGTTCGTTCGTCGGTCCGGCCATGGGTGTCCTCGGGCGTCTCGCTACGTCCGCGCGGGGCGACGGCCGGCGCGGAGCGCGGCCGCGAGCGCCGCCACGGTGAAGAGCGCGCTCGCGTAGGCGAAGAGGTCGCCGACTGTAGTGTAGGGGGTGCGCCCGCGCAAGCGCGGGACCTCGGCGAGGAGGAGGCGCGCGGGCTCGTCGGGATGGGGGGCGCGATCGAGATCGACGGGCCCGATCTCCAGCGCGCCCGGCGCGAGCTCGCCGGTGGGGAGGAGCACCGCCGAGACGCCGGCGTAGGCGGGCCGCACGACGGCCTTGCCCGCCTCGATCGCCCGCATCCGCACGATGTCGAGGAACTGGTACGGCCCCGACGAGTAGCCGTACCAGGCGTCGTTCGTGGAGTTCACGAGCAGCTCCGGCTCGAGCGGCTGGCGCGCGAAGGCGACGTTGATCTCGGGGAAGATGGCGTCGAAGCAGATCATGGGGGCGAGGCGCACCGAGTCGCCCGGCGCGGCCGGCTCCGCCGCGCGCGCGGGCGCGACGAGGCCCAGCGCGGCGCCGGCGCTGCGCCCCTCCGGCGCGGGGTCGGGCACCGCCTGCCCGCCCGGCGCGGGGAACGCGAGGACCGCGAGCTCCGCTCCCGGCGCGGAAGGCGCGAAGCTCGGCACGACCTGCTTCAGGAACGGCAGCCACTCCTGGAGCGGGACGTACTCGCCGAAGGGCACCAGGTGGTGCTTCTGGTAGCCGCCGAGGACCTCGAGCCGCGGCGTGAGGAGCAGGTTCACGTTGCCCACGCGCGAGACGCGCTCGCCGCCCTCCCCGCGCAGCCGCTCGATGGTCGCGGCGCCCAGGAGCAGGTGCGCGTGCGACAGGACCGGCAGCTCGTAGCCGGGCAGCGCGAGCGAGCGCACCCCGGGCGAGAGGTACATCGGGTACGCCGACTCCGGCCAGGCGACGAGATCCGCGCCGCGGCGGTCCGCCTCGACGGTGAGGGGGACGAGGCGGTCGAGGATGTAGTCGAAGTTGTCGCGCGCCCGGTTCTTCACCGACTGGTTCACGTTCGGCTGGACGATCCCGACGGTGAGCTTCGGCGCCTCGGCCATCCGCGCCCGCACGTGGCGCAGCCTGAGCTCGCCGTGCGCCACGACCAGGGCGAGCAGGGCCGCCGTCGCGACCACCGCCCGGCGCGGCAGGGGCCGCCCCTCGCGGCGCGCGGCGATCGCCTCGGCGATCACCGCGTTCACGAGCACCACCACCGCCGCGAGGGCGTAGACGCCGGCCAGCGCGGCGAGCTGGGCCACGGGCAGGGTCCGCACCTGCGTGTAGCCGACGTTCGCCCACGGGAAGCCGGAGAACAGGTAGTTCCGCGACAGCTCGAACGCGGCCCACACGAGCGGGAGGTGCAGGTGGAGCGGCCAGCCGAGCCGCGCCCGGATCGTCCAGGCGACGGCGAACGCCGCCGCCCAGTGGGCGGCCATGTAGAGCACGAGCAGCGTGAGCGCGACGAACGAAAGCCCGAGGGAGAGCCCCCCGAACTCGGTCATGGCGTTCGAGACCCAGTAGATGGCGACGTAGAAGTAGCCGAGGCCGGCCACGAGGCCGCGGAGGGCCGCGGCGCGCGCCGAGGGCGCCCCCCGGAGCGCGAGCAGCGCGGGCACGAGCGCGAACCACGCCACGGGCTCGAGCCAGCCCGCGGGATCCACCTGCCGGATGGAGAGGAACGGGACGACGAGCGGCAAGGCGAGCGCCAGGGCGGCGCCGGAGGCCACCGCGGCGAGGTACGGGAGAGCGCGCTTCATCGGGATCCGTGCGATCGAGGTTGTTCTTGCCGCGCCGGGCGGCGCGGCGCAACTCGTGGCCTAGCGACGCCGCCCGCTCGCCTCCGCGGGCTCGTCCTCGGGTGCGGCGGCGGGCGCGTCCTGCCCGGCGACGTAGGCGGCCGCGGCGGCGAGGTAGTAGGCGACCGCCTCGCGCACGAGGTGACCGACCGGGCGACCGAGCCGCGTGGCGGTCGTGCCCACCGCGTCCGCGAGATCGGCCGGCATGCGGACGGTGACGATGCGCGCCTGGGCGAGGGCCGCCTCCAGCCGCTCGAGCGCCTGGCTCGGCCGCGAGACGCGGAAGTCACCGGCCTCGATCATCTCCTTGATGCGGTGCGCGAGGTCCTCGCGCGTGTACCACGCGCCGTCGAGCCAGACCGACTCTGAGTCGAGGTCGATGTCGGCGAACGGGTCCATGAAGTCTCGGTCTCCGGGGCGCCGCGCGTGGGCCGGCCGCCCTCCCGGAGCGCCGCGCCGACGAGCCCCTCGGCGCGCGCGAGCTCCGCCTCCTTGCGCGCCATGCGCCTCGCGTCGGCGGGCCGCTCGTGGTCGTAACCGAGCAGGTGGAGGAGCCCGTGTGCGAGGTAACGGTCGAGCTCCGCGCCGACCGCCCGCCGCTCCTGGCGCGCCCTCCGGGCGGCGGTGTCGAGCGAGATTACCACGTCGCCCAGGAGCGGCCCATTCCCCGGCGGCTCGCTCTGCGGGAACGACAGCACGTCGGTGGCCGCGTCCTTGCCGCGCCACTCCCGGTTGAGGATCCGGATGCGCCGGTCCGTGACGAGGAGGACGGAGAGCTCCGCCTCGCCGCGCCCGACGGCGGCGAGGTAGGCGGCGGCGCGGGCGCGCAGGCGGCGCGCGGCGGCGCGCCCGCGCGGGTGCTCGGTGGCGAGCCGGACGGTCACGGGCGGGAGACGACCTGGATGGCGGGCGGCGTGCTCGGCTCCTCGCCGGAGCGCGCCGGGTACGCCGGCCGCGTGTGGTAGATGGCCTCGAGGGCGCTCACCATCGCGCCCGCGATCGCGTTGAGGTCGCGGAGGGTGAGCTCGCACTCGTCGAGCTGGCCCTCGCTGAAGATCTCGTTCACCCGCTTCGACACGAGCGCCCGCAGCGCCGCCTCGGTGGGCTCGGGCAGCGCGCGCGACGAGGCCTCGCAGGAGTCGGCGATCATGACGAGCGCCGCCTCGCGGCTCTGCGGCTTCGGCCCCGCGTAGCGGAAGAGCGCCTCGTCCGGCGGGGCCCCCCGCCCCTCGGCGGCCATCTTCAGCGCGCGCGCCCAGAAGTAGCCGACGAGCCGCGTCCCCTGGTGCTGCGGGATCGCGTCCGCGACCACCTTGGGGAGCCGCCACTGGCGCGCGAGCTCGAGGCCGTCCGTCACGTGCCGCTTGATGATGAGCGCGCTCATGCTGGGCGCGAGGGCGTCGTGGCGGTTCTCGCCGCGCTGGTTCTCGGCGAAGTAGACCGGGTTCCGGATCTTCCCGAGGTCGTGGTAGTAGGCGCACACCTTGGCGAGCAGGGGGTTCGCGCCGATGGCCTGCGCCGCCGCCTCCACCATCGAGCCCATCAGGATCGCGTGGTGGTACGTCCCCGGCGCCTGGACGATGAGCTCCTTCAGCGCGGGGTGGTTCAGGTTCGCGAGCTCGAGGAGCTTCACGTCGGTGACGTAGCCGAAGAGCCCCTCGACGGCGGGCAGGATCCCCACCACGGCGACGGGCAAGAGCAGCGCCCCGCCGGCCAGGGCGGCGCCGGCGGCGACCAGGATCTCCGCCGCGCCCTTCCCCCCGTGGAGGCCGATCGCGACGGTCACGGCGACGCCGACGACGCCCACGGCGAGGCCCGCGCGGAACAGGCCCGCCCGGTCGCGGCTCCCCGGCACGAGCCCCGCGGCCGCGAGCGAGGTGAGCGTCGCGTAGACGGCGAACGACATCGACTGCCCGGCGAGGAGCCCCGCCGAGAGCCCCGCCGCGAGCGAGAAGAGGAGCGCGGTCTCCGCGGCGAGCACCTGCCGCACGATCATGGCGCCCGCCGCGAACGGCACGAGGTAGTGCAGCGACGGCCGCGGCAGGAGCGGGAACCGCTCGTGGAGCGCGTCCGCGACGGTGAAGCCGAGGAACCCCAGCGCCAGGGTCCCGAGGAGGAGACCCGCCATGAGGATCGCGTCGCGGCGCGCGGGGCGGAAGCCCGGGAAGTTCCGGCGCGCGTAGCCCCAGAGCAGGACGACGAGGAGGCCGACGAGCGCGCCGCCGCCCAGGCGGACGTGCGTGATGTCCTCGTCCTGGCGCTGCGCGCGCATCCCGTCGAGCACGACGAGGTGCCGCGCCTCGATCCGCTCCCCGTCGCCGATGATCTTCTCGCCCCGCTTCACCGGGATGACGACCGGCTTCACGCGGGCGGCGGCCTCCGACTTCCGCCGCTCCGTCTCGGCCTGGTTGTGGACGAGGGTCGGCCGGACCATGGCCGTCGAGAGCCGCGCGATGGCGGCGCGCAGGGCAGGCGGCTCGTGCTGGAGCCGCGCCGCCGCGGTCCGCGCGACCTCCTCGCGCGCCTTCTCCACGGTGCGGACCAGGGAGACGTCGGAGAGCGTGCGCTCTCCGCGCAGCGCGCCGTCGCCGAAGGTGCGCAGCGCGAAGGCCGGGTCCCGCCCCGCGGGGAGGAGCTTCGCGTCCTCGACGACGAGCCCCTCGAGCCCCTTCTGCGCGAGCGCCGCCAGATCGTGCTCGACCGCCTCGGAGAACCGGGCCTGCGTGAGGGCCGCCACGTCCTCGTCGCGGACGAGCACCTGGAGCCGCGAGACGAACGCGTCGCGCTGGGCGGCGTAGCGCCGCTCCAGCTCGCGGGCGTCGCGGGCGGCGGGCGTGTCGCGGAGGGCGGCCTCCTCGCCCCGCATGAGCTCGAACGCGGCGTGGATGCGGGCGACCGCCTCGTCGGCGGCGCCGGAGTCGTGGTCGTAGACCGTCCGCTCGGCGGCGGCGGCCTCGGCGCGGCGGCGCGCGGTCGCCTCCGCGTCCACGATGTCGTAGTCCCGATCCGCCTTGATGGTGACCGGCGCCGGGGAGCCCAGCGCGTCGGGGCCCGGGAGCCGGTGCGCGGCGAACGGCGCGAGCAGGAGCCCTGCGGCAGTCGCGATGAGGAGGACGAGCCCGAGGCGCATGATGCGCCCGAGCCAGTCGACGCGCCGCTCGGCGAGCGGCCCGGCGGCAGCCTGCACGGGCGGCTGGGTCGTGGAGACTTCGGTCGGTTCGGGCACAGGCGCGCAGCCTCGCACCGGGGGAGCCCCCTGGCAACCGGGTCCGGTGTCCCCGATGGAACCTTCCAGGCCCCCGGTAGGCTTCCCCCGCCCGGGGTCCTACTCGCCGGCGCCCGTCCGGTCGGCGTTCCCGGCCGGCTGCGCCTGGGCCGGCGCGGTGGGCCGCTCCCGCTCCGCCTTCGCCGCCTCGGCGCGCGCGCGCCGCTCCGCCTCGAACACGTCGTAGGCGCGGACCACCTCCTGCACGAGCGGGTGGCGGACCACGTCCACCTCGCTGAACTGGCAGAAGCCGACGCCCTCCACGCCGCGCAGCACCTTCTGGACCTCGATGAGCCCCGAGCCGCGCCCGGACGGCAGGTCCACCTGCGTGACGTCGCCGGTGACGACCGCCTTCGAGCCGTAGCCGAGGCGCGTGAGGAACATCTTCATCTGCTCCTCGGTCGTGTTCTGCGCCTCGTCGAGGATGATGAATGCGTCGTTGAGGGTGCGGCCGCGCATGAACGCGAGCGGCGCGACCTCGACCGTCCCGCGCTCCATGAAGGCCGTCGCCTTCTCGTAGTCCACCATGTCGAACAGGGCGTCGTGGAGCGGGCGCAGGTACGGGTTCACCTTCTCCGCGATGTCTCCGGGCAGGAAGCCGAGCTTCTCGCCCGCCTCCACCGCCGGCCGCGTGAGCACGATGCGCTTCACCTTGCGCTCCACGAGGAACGACACCGCCATCGCCATGGCGAGGTAGGTCTTGCCGGTGCCGGCGGGGCCGATGCCGAACACGATGTCGTGATCGCGGATCGCCTGGATGTAGCGCTTCTGCGCGAGCCCCTTCGGCGTGATGATCCGGTGGCGCGAGGAGACGAAGACGGTGTCGCCGAAGACCTCCTTGAGCGGCACGCCCTGGCCGGCGAGCTTCGTGGCCTGGTCGACGTCCTCGAGGTAGAGGGGATAGCCGTCCTCGACGAGCCCGTACAGCTCGCGCACGAGCCCCTCGGCCACCTTCACGCGCGCCTCCTCCGGCGCCGCCACCACGATCTGTCCGCCGCGCAGGCCGAGCTGCACGCCGAGGCGGCGCTCGATGAGCTTCAGGTGCTCGCTGTGCGCGCCGCAGAGCGCGCGAACCTTGTCGTTGTCCGGGAAGTCGAGCCGTGCCGTCTTCAGCGGTTCCGCCGCGGTCTGAACCAAGCGTCTCCTCCGGGGCCGCGC
Source organism: Anaeromyxobacter sp. SG17 (assembly GCF_022690695.1). Taxonomy (NCBI): domain Bacteria; kingdom Pseudomonadati; phylum Myxococcota; class Myxococcia; order Myxococcales; family Anaeromyxobacteraceae; genus Anaeromyxobacter; species Anaeromyxobacter sp. SG17. The sequence continues at coordinate 37,353 of NZ_JALCYX010000028.1, read as the reverse complement.
GTTTGTACGTCGCGGTCCTCGATCGCACGATAACCGCCGCGGCCCCGGCCGGCACGCGGAGGAGGCGGCTACTCCACGGGGGGCAGGAGCACGAAGCGGCCCTCGGCCGTCCGGCGGTAGTACCACTCGACCGGCCACGGGTGGCGAAGATCGCGCGCGGAGGCGAGGTCCGCCTCCACGAGGGCGGAGAGGGACGGCGGGTACTCGCCGCGCTCCACGCGGTAGATCTCGAGCGCGCTCCGCAGCCGGGACGCCTGGGCGCGCGCGAGGAACCGCCGGCCGGCGTCGTCCGCCACCTCGGCGCTCGCCTGCGCGGCGAGGCCGCGCGCGTCGACCCAGGTCGCGATCCCGGCGAGCGCCGCGGCGAGGGCCACCGTCGCGACCACGCGGACCGCGGCGCGGCGCAGGCGGCTGCCCCACCCTTCCCGCCCGTACACGCCCACGGCGGAGGTCCGGCGCGCCGGGGCGATCGGCGCCAGGTAGCCGAGGTTCACGAGGGCGAGGAGCGCCTTGCACGTCTCGAACTCGCCCAGGCGCGAGAGGTCGACGATCTCCTCGACGGGCCGCCCCGGCTCGGCGAGCGCGTGGACGCGCCGCTCGTTCGGGCCCAGGCTCGCGAACTCGCCCTTCCGCTCGACGGGCTCCTCGCCGAACGCGTCGAACGCCGCGTCCACGTCGTCGCCGCCGGCGGGCGCGGAGCCCGCGCCGGCCCCGCGCTCGGCGCCGAGCGGCCGGAGCCGCTCGAACGTCATCGCGGTGGAGGTGATCCGCTTGCGGATCATCGGCCACTCGTCGACCTGGCGGAACCCCTCCATCAGGACCGACTCGGCGCGGAGCGGCGTGACGGTCGCGCGGTCCCACTCCACCTCGCCCGGCTCGAACGCGTACGTCCCGCTCTTCCAGTGGAAGAGCCGGTAGACCGTCTCGGTGGTCTGCAGCGCCGTCATCTCCTTCAGCGCCGCCGTCGAGACGAGCCCCTCCTCGACGAGGACGTCGCCGAGCCGGCGCAGGCTGCGCTTCTGGACCTCGAGCGCGTGCTGGAGGCCGTCCGGGCTCACGAGCCCGGCGCGGACGAGCAGGGTCCCGAGGCGCTCGCGCGACTTGCGGCCCGCCGACTCGGCGTGGACGACGCAGCCGTCGGCGAGGGCGATGCGGATCTCGTCGCCGCTCCCGCGAAGGTGGAGCACGCCCGTCTTGGCCTGCTGGCCGATGAGCTGGAGGATCTCCGCGATGCCGAAGTCCTTGAGGGTCCCGGTGAGCGCCATCGCCGTCTCCCTCAGCGCGTGCGGCGGAACGCGTCGCGCACCGCGAGCCCCCACGCGAGGAGCGCGAGCGGCGCCGCGACGGCGAGCTTGCCCGCGAGCACCCAGGGCGTCGCCTCGGGCGGGGGCAGGACGCCGCGCCAGAACCAGACCACGAACCCGAGGAACAGGAGCGCGAGGAGGAGCAGCGCCCCGCGCACCGGCGCGCCGCTCCAGAGCGGGCCCGCGCCGCCGCCCACGAGCGCGAGGATGCGGGCCGAGAGCGCGGAGAGGCGGGCGTGGCGCCGGATCTGCGCCTCCTTGCGGAGCCGGTCGCGGGCGTCGACGAGGCCGCGCCGCTCGAAGGCGTTCACGCACTGGCCGCAGCGGACGTCCGACGCAGGCCCGCAGCGGCGGCACGCGGCCCCGCCGCAGCCCTCGCACGCGCGCGAGGGGCCGAGGCGCGGGGCGAGCGCCGAGAGGAGCCACAGCGCCGCGAGGAACCCGACCCCCGCCCAGGGGAGCGCCGCGCGCGGGAGCGTCCCGGCGAGCCGCGCCTCCGCCCACGCGCGCACGCGCCCCGCGGCCCCGTCGGCGTTCGCGAGCGCCGCGAGGCGGCCCTCCGGGATGGGCAGATCGACGAGCCAGCGGTTCGCCGAGAAGTCGTCGTCCGAGCCGCGCGCCCGCAGGAACGCGCCGGCCTGCGCCTCCGCCTTCTCGCGGGCGGCCGCGCTGCGGTCCATCTCCGCGGTGCGCAGGTAGAGCTTCGAGAGCCCGTAGCTCGCGGCGCCCTGCACGAGCGGGTCGCCCGCCGCGCGGTCCGACGCGGCGAGGTACGCGGCCCGCGCGCCCTCGAGATCGCCCGCGAGGAACAGCGCGTTGCCGAGGTTCACCGAGAGCTCCGGAGCGCGCTCGTCGGCGGCGGCCGCCGCGCGGTAGTGCCGGAGCGCACCGGCGAGGTCGCCGCGCCGCTTCGCGAACCTCCCCAGGGCGGCGTGGACCACCGCCGGGGCGGGCTCGCCGGCGGCCGCCTCGAGCGCGGCGGCGTCCTCGTCGGAGGCCGCCCCGTGCTCCACCGCCTGGACCCGCTCCGCGAGCGTGCCGGTCCAGGCGGTCGCGCGCGCCGCCGCCCCGGAGGCCCACGGCACCGCGAGCAGGGCCGCGAGCGCCGCGGTCGCCACGGCGCGCTCCGCGCGCGCGAGGTAGGGCCAGGCGGCGAGCGCCAGCACCGCGAGCGCGACGAGGGGCCCGAGCCCGAACGCGAGCGGCGCCAGGAGCAGGACGATCGCGAGGAAGCCGGCCTGGACGCGCGCGGTCCCGCGCACGAGCGGGAGGTGATGGAAGTCGTGGACGAGCAGGGGGAGGCGTCGCGCCAGCAGGAGGACGAGCACCGCGACGGCGCTCGTGATCGCCGCCGCGAGCGCCGCCGCGAGGACGTCGGCCAGGAACGCGCGCCGCGTCTGCGGATCGCGGGCGGCGGCGACCGCGGTGTCGCGCAGCGCGCCCGCGACGGGCGCGGCCCGGCCCGGCGCCTCGGCGAGCCGCGCGAGCGCGAGCGCGAGGTGCGCGTCCGGCAGGTCCGGCGCGAGCGCGACCGCGAGCTGGGCGTGGGCCACGGCCTCGGCGACGAGGTCCGACGCGAGCGCGCGCGAGACGGCGCGCGTCTCGGCGACCGCGAGCGGGACGAGGTTCTCGATCCCGAGCTCGCGCTGCGCGCCGAGCAGCGCCTCGGCCGCCGCGTCGGCGCGGGCGGGATCTCCGTCGCGGAGCGCGTCCCGCCGCTCCGCCCAGCGCCGCATGAGCTGGGCGTAGGTGGTCGAGACGGGCACGATGCGCCGCGCGCGCTCCGCCGGCGGCAGGCGCACCTCCGACGCAGGGGGCGGAGCGGCGCTCGGGCCGGGGCGGACGGACGCGTCGGAGGGCGGCACGTCGGCCGGGACGGGCGGGGACCGCTGCGCCGAGCCGGCCGCTCCGGGAGTGGAGAGCGTCCCGCCTCCGGCAGGCCGCGCAGCGGCGGGCGCGGGCGGCACCAGCGTGGGCACGGCCTCCTCGGCCGTCTCCTCCCCCTCCACGACGAGCCTCGGGGGCGCGAGCTGCGCGGCGGCGAGGACCGGCGCGGCGAGCGAGAGGAGCGCGACGAGGAGGATGGGCGATCCGCGGTGGGCCACGCGAGAACGGGATGCTAGCACGCCCGCTCCTGGGCTAAGAAGACGCGACCATGTCGCGCGCCACCGATGCGATCGAACGTCTCCTCGGGATCATGGAGCGGCTACGCGGACCCGGAGGCTGCCCGTGGGATCGCGAGCAGACGCTGCGGAGCCTCCGGCCTTACGTGCTCGAGGAGACGTACGAGGTGCTCGAGGCGATCGACGCGGGCGACGCCCGGGAGCACTGTGAGGAGCTCGGCGACCTCCTCCTCCAGATCGTGTTCCAGGCGCAGCTCACGCGCGAGCAGGGCCAGTTCGACTTCGCAGACGTCGCGAACGCCATCTCGAACAAGCTCGTGTCGCGCCACCCTCACGTGTTCGGCGACGTCGCGGTGAAGGACGCGGACGACGTGCTCCGGCAGTGGGCGGCGCTGAAGCGCGAGGAGAAGCGCGCGAAGGGGCGCGGCGAGAGCGTGCTCGAGGGCGTGCCGCGGGAGATGCCGGCGCTCGCCCGCGCGGACCGGCTCACCGAGAAGGCGAGCCGCGTCGGCTTCGACTGGCCGGACGCGGGCGGCGCGAGAGAGAAGCTCTCGGAGGAGATCGGCGAGCTCGACCAGGCGATCGCCTCGGGCGACCGCGACGCGATCGAGCACGAGCTGGGGGACGTCCTCTTCGCCGCCGCGAACCTGTCCCGCAAGCTCGGGATACCTGCAGAGGAGGCCCTTCGGGGGACGGTCGCTCGCTTCATAGCGCGCTTTTCCCACATCGAGCGCGAGCTCGCGCGCCGCGGCGTGCCCCACGGCGGCGCCTCCCTCGACGAGATGGACGCCCTCTGGAACGAGGCGAAGATCTTGGAGGCCAAGGCGAAATCGCCAGCCGATCCGGCCGTCACCGAGCCGCCACAGGGTTTGGGGAAAGAACGTGGATAAGTCTGTGGGCAGCCCCCTCGGAAGGCGGATTTTCGCGGGTGCGGCGGGCTCTGCTGCATTTTGCGGCGGTCGCGAACCTGTGTGATTCCGGTCGCTTGTCCTTGGACACACCCACGAACGTCCACATCCGGGAGTCAAGTGACCCGCGAGGATTCCCGCTTCTTCGCCGCCGGTGGATAACTCTCCTCCCCCTGTGTCTCCCAGACCCGCACCCGACGTGGGACAGCCGTTCGGGTAATGCGCGGGTGGTTGCAGGAGAAGGGCGCGTGCGACCGCCGCTGCGCTCTGCCGCGCCGCCCTAGGGCATGCGGCGCGAATGGGCCGCGGGACCGCATGGCCGTAGGGGCCGCGGAGCACGCCCGCGGTCGAGGCGAACGGTCGCTGCGCGCCGGCCTGCGCGACGCCGCGCAGCCGAGCGGTCATAACCCCTTGACGTCGCTCGCGATGGACGGTAGATAGCGCGCCCTCGTACCCCTATAGAGCACAGAGGTCAGCTTGGCGAATACCGCATCGGCCGAGAAGCGAAACCGTCAGGCGCAGAAGCGCCGCGCCCGCAACGTCCAGGTCCGCACCGGCGTGAAGAGCGCCGTGAAGAAGGCGCGCGAGGCGATCACCCAGGGTGACGCCAACGCTGCCCGCGACACGTTCAAGGCCGCGGCCCGCGCGCTGGAGAAGGCGACGTCGAAGGGCGTCGTGCACAAGAACGCGGCGTCGCGGAAGATCTCGCGGCTCGCGAAGGCGGCCGCCAAGGCCGCCGCCGCGAAGTAGGCGGAGCTACCGCTCGAACGCGCGGAGGAGGTCGCGCGCCGCGTCGCCCGCCACCCGGCGGAGCGCGAGCGCGCGGCGCCCCTCCGTCTCGAGCGCGTCGTTCACGCGACGACCCTGCGCGTCGAGCGCCGACACGCCCGCGAGGTAGTCGGCGTCGCGCCGCACCGTCCGCTCCGACACGGTCGCGCCGTCCACGACGAGGCGCGCCTTCACCACCACCCCGATGCGCCAGGTGGAGCCGTCCGGCGAGGACGTCCCGGGCGCGGTCGCGCGCACCTCTCCGACGATCTCCGCAGGCGCGCCGGGCCCCGCCGAGGCGCCGCGGCGCGCGAGCTCGTCCCGCAGCGCCGCCGTCAGCTCAGCCCCGAGCGACGCCTCCGTCGAGAGGTTCTCGAACGGCTGGACGTGGACGCGCTCCGCGCCGCCCTTCGCGACGTAGCGGTTCTCGAAGCCGTAGCCGCAGCCGGACAGCGCGAGCACCAGCGCGAGCGCCGCCAGGCCCGCGGGCGGTCGGGCTCCGCGTGGGGAGGCTGCCGGCCGCATCGGCGACCCCTGCCGCACCTCGTGTCGCCAGCGCAAGCGCAGGGGCGGCCGGCTGAGGCCGCCCCGGAGCGCGCCGGGGGGGTGTGGGGGGGTAGCCAGCCTCATCGGCTACCCCACCACAAAGTTGATCAGCCGCTTCGGGACGAAGACGACCTTGCGGATCGTCTTGCCGTCGAGGTGCGCCCTCACCCGCTCCTCGCCCTCCGCGAGCGCGCGGACCTCGGCCTCCGCGGCGGCGACGGGCGCCTGCACCTCACCGCGAAGCTTGCCGTTCACCTGGACGGCGATCGTGACCACGTCCGCCGCGACGAGCGCGGGGTCGAAGGTGGGCCACGGGTGCTCCGCGAGCAGCTCCTCGCGCACCGACGGGCCGAGCACCTCGTGCCAGAGCTCCTCGGCCGCGTGCGGCGCGAAGGGCGCGAGCAGCGTCGCGACCGCGAGGAGCGCCTCGCGCACGGCGGCCCGCTCCGGATCGGCGCCCGGCTCGAGCGCGTAGAGCGCGTTCACGAGCTCCATCAGCGCGGCGATGCTCGTGTTGAACTTGAGATCGCCCTGGAGCCCGTCGGTGACGCGCTTGATCGTGCGGTGCGTCTTGCGGCGGAGCTCGAGGAAGTCACCCTGCGCCTGCGCGAGCGCGGCCTCGGGCGCGCGGAAGCACTCCTGCCGCGCGTGGAAGATGCGCCACACCCGCGAGAGGAACCGGAACAGGCCGTCGACCTGCTCGTCCGACCAGTCGATGTCCTTCTCCGGGGGCGCGGCGAACAGCATGAAGAGCCGGACCGTGTCCGCGCCGAACCGCGCGACCATGGGGCCCGGGGCGACGACGTTGCCCCAGCGCTTCGACATCTTGCGGCCGTCCGGGCCGTTCACGATGCCCTGCGTGACGAGCCGCTTCACCGGCTCGTCCTCCTGGACGAGCCCGAGCTGGTGCATCACCCGGTGCCAGAAGCGGAAGTACAGCAGGTGCATCACGGCGTGCTCGGGGCCGCCGACGTACACGTCGACGGGGAGCCAGCGCTTCGCCTCGGCGGGATCGAACGGCCGCGTGTCGTCCTTCGGCGAGAGGTAGCGCGCGTAGTACCAGGACGAGTCTACGAACGTGTCCATCGTGTCCACCTCGCGCCGGGCGGGCTTGCCGCAGCGCGGGCAGGTGGTGTTCACGAACGACGGCACCTTCGCGAGCGGCGGCTCGCCGGTGCCGGTGATGAGCGCCTCCGCCGGCAGCGTCACCGGGAGCTGATCCTCGGGGACCGGCACGGCACCGTGGTCGGGGCAGTAGACGATGGGGATCGGCGTCCCCCAGTAGCGCTGGCGCGAGAAGCCCCAGTCGCGCAGGTGCCAGCGAACCGTGGCCTGGCCGAAGCCGCGCGTCTTCGCCTCGGCGGCGAGCTTCTCGCGCGCCGCCGCGCTGTCGAGCCCGGACGCGTCGCCGGACGCCTCGAGCACCCCGTCGGCCGTGTACGCCTCGGTCAGCGCGTCGCCCGCGGGGAGCCGCTCGCCCCGGGCCGGCTGGATGACCACGCGGATGGGCAGCCCGTACTTGCGCGCGAACTCGAAGTCACGCTGGTCGTGCGCCGGCACGCTCATAACCGCGCCCGTCCCGTACTCGGCGAGCACGAAGTTCGCGATCCAGACCGGGACCTCCTCGCCGGTGTACGGGTTCACCGCGTGCGCGCCGGTGAAGACGCCCTCCTTCGGCGCCGCCTCGCCGGTCCGCTCCGCGGCGTCGGTCTTGCGCATGCGCTCGACGAAGGCGCGCACCTCCGCCTGCCGCTCGGGGCGCGTGAGCCGCTCGACGAGCGGGTGCTCGGGCGCGAGGACCACGTAGGTGCAGCCGTGGATCGTGTCGACACGCGTGGTGAAGACCTTGATCGGCCCCTGCCCCGGCACCGCGAAATCCACCTCAGCGCCGACGCTCTTGCCGATCCAGTTGCGCTGCATCGTGATGATGCGCTCGGGCCACTCCGTGAGCCCGTCGAGCCCGTCGAGCAGGTCCTGGGCGAAGGCGGTGATGCGGAAGGCCCACTCCGGGATCACCTTCTCCACCACCGGCGAGCCGCAGCGCTCGCAGCGGTTGTCCTCGACCACCTGCTCGTTCGCGATGACCGTCGCGCAGCCGGTGCACCAGTTGGCCTTCCCCTCGCGCCGGTAGACGATCCCGCGCTCGAGCATCTTCAGGAAGAACCACTGGTTCCAGCGATAGTAGGACGGGTCGGCGGTGACGACCTCGCGGTCCCAGTCGAACGCGTAGCCGAGCTTCTTCATCTCGGCGCGGAAGGCGACGATGTTCTCGCGCGTCCGCTCGGCCGGGTGGCGTCCGTCCTTGATGGCGGCGTTCTCGGCGGGGAGGCCGAGCGCGTCGAAGCCGATGGGGTGCAGCACGTCGTGGCCGCGCATGCGCAGGTAGCGCGCGAGCGCGTCGCCGATGGTGTAGACGCGCGCGTGCCCCATGTGCATCGCGCCGGAGGGATAGGGGAACATCTCGAGCACGTAGCGCTTCTCGGCGTCGGGGCGGCGGCCGGCGTGGAAGGCGCCCGCCCCCTCCCAGCGCGACTGCCAGCGTGGCTCGATCGACTGCGGCTCGTAACGCTCGTTCATCGCCATAAGGGGCGGCGATATTACCGGACGTCGGGGTGTTCGTCTGCCCTTCGTGAGGAACGGCGCCCCCGTCCGCGCCACGCCGCGAGGCCCCGCCGGCCGCCGGGCGTTCGGTTATAGTGCCCGCCGCCAGAGCGCCCCGAAGCCCACGGAGCCCACCGCATGTTCCCGCCCGTCCACATCGCCGACATCGCCCAGCACGAGGGGAAGGAGGTCACCCTCCACGGCTGGCTGTACAACCGCCGCTCGTCCGGGAAGCTCCACTTCCTGCAGGTGCGCGACGGCACGGGCACCATCCAGTGCGTCGTGTTCAAGGGGAACGTGACGCCGGAGGTGTTCCGCGAGGCCGACCACCTGCCCCAGGAGACGAGCCTCACCGTCACCGGGCTCGTGAAGAAGGACGACCGCTCGCCCATCGGGTTCGAGCTCGACGTCCGCGACCTGAAGGTCGTCTCCCTCCCGGCGCAGGAGTACCCGATCGGACACAAGGAGCACGGCGTCGCGTTCCTCATGGAGCAGCGGCACCTCTGGCTCCGGTCGCAGCGGCAGCAGGTGATCCTGCGCGTGCGGCACACGGTCGAGAAGGCGATCCGCGACTTCTTCGACGCGCGCGGCTTCACGCTCGTCGACGCGCCGATCTTCACGCCCTCCGCCTGCGAGGGGACCTCCACGCTCTTCGAGGTCCCCTACTTCGATCTCGGCAAGGCGTACCTGACGCAGTCCGGCCAGCTGTACATGGAGGCCGCGGCCATGGCGCTCGGGAAGGTCTACTGCTTCGGCCCGACCTTCCGCGCCGAGAAGTCGAAGACGCGCCGCCACCTGACCGAGTTCTGGATGGTCGAGCCCGAGGTCGCCTTCATGGACCTCGACGGCGACATGCAGCTCATGGAGGAGTTCGTCTCGCACGTCGTCCAGACGGCCCTCGCGAAGCATCGCAAGGAGCTCGCGGCCGTCCTCGAGCGCGACGTCTCGAAGCTCGAGAGCGTGAAGCCGCCGTTCCCGCGCATCACGTACACGGAGGCGGTCGAGGTGCTGCAGAAGGCCGGTCACCCGATGAAGTGGGGCGACGACATCGGCGGCGACGAGGAGACGGTCATCGCGAAGCAGTACGACCGCCCGGTGATGGTCCACCGCTACCCGGCGGAGATGAAGGCCTTCTACTTCAAGAAGGACCCGACGGATCCGAAGGTCGCGCTCGGCTGCGACGTGCTCGCGCCCGAAGGGTACGGCGAGATCATCGGCGGGGGCGAGCGCGAGAGCTCGCTCGAGACGCTCGAGGCCGCCATCGCGCAGCACCAGCTCCCGAAGGAGGCGTTCGAGTGGTACCTCGACCTCCGCCGCTACGGGACGGTGCCGCACGCGGGGTTCGGCATGGGCGTCGAGCGCTGCGTCGCGTGGATCTGCGGCCTCCACCACGTCCGCGAGACCATCCCGTTCGCGCGGATGATGGAGCGGATCACGCCGTGAGCGGCGCCGGCTGATCCTGATCTTCCACGAGAGAGAGGGGCTCCGGCGATGAGCCGGAGCCCTGTCCGGTCGCCGCGGGATCAGCTACGCGTCGACACCTTGGGCATCGGGCAGGTGCTGAGGCCGAAGAGTCGGTACAGCGGGCAGAACCCGACGAGCCCGGTGAGAAGCGGGATGACGCCGATGAGCCCGATGAGCGGGCGGGGGCCGGCGACGGTGAGGGAGAGGAGCGCGAGCCCGACCACCACGCGGATGGTCCGGTCCAGAATGCCTTCGTTCATCATGTTTACGACCTCCTGCACCGGAGAGTGCCGCCGCCCGCCGGAGGATTCGCGGGCCGGCGCTTCTGGCGCTCGCGAATCCTTTCCGCGTCCGCGGGACTCGCAACGGAAGGAACGATGCTCGGCGCGCCGACGGACACCAGTGACGAGGAGCTGATCCGCCGGAGCGCGGCGCGCGACCGCGCCGCGTTCGACGCCCTGGTCGCGCGCCACGGCGGCGCGCTCCTTCGCTTCGCGACGCGCAGCTGCGGGACGGAGGTGGAAGCCGCCGACGCGCTGCAGGACGGGCTCCTCGCGGCGTGGCGCGGCGCCGGGACGTTTCGCGGCGACGCCAGCGCGCGCACCTGGCTCTTCCAGATCGTGCTCCACTGCTGCCGCCGGCGCGCGCGCCGGCGTGCGGGCGAACCGGAGCAGCACGCGCCCGTCGAAGCCGCCGCCGATCTCCCCGGAGCCGATGCGCCCGAGGCGCGGGTCGCGGCGCTGCAGGCCGGCGCCGCCCTCGAGCAGGCGCTCGCGTCGCTACCCGCGGCGGCGCGGGAGGTGCTGCTGCTCCGGGATGTCGAGGGGCTGTCGGGCGCCGAGACCGCGGCGGCGCTATCCATCGACCTCACCGCGATGAAGAGTCGACTCCACCGGGCGCGGCTCGAGCTCAAGGCCCGCGTCGAGGAGCGCCTCGGCCGCGCGCTCTCGGAGGTGCTGCCGTGACGATCGAGAACGAGAAGGTGATCGCGGGGCTCTCCTGCAGCGACGTCCTCGCGCGGCTCTCCGACTACGTCGACGGCGACCTTCCGGCGGAGGAGCGAGGGCGCGTCGAGGACCACCTGCGCGCGTGCGAGGGCTGCGCGCGGTTCGGTGGGGAGTTTGCGGCGACGGTTCGCGGGCTGCGCACCCACCTCGGCGCGCCCGCCAGCGTCTCCGGCGAGCTGAAGGACCGGCTCCGCCGGGCGCTCGACGACGACGGCGCGCCGTAGGGCCCCCGAGCATCTTTCGACGCTGTTGGTCCTGGTTCGACGGTTCGTCGTACAGTGACCGTCCAGGTCATCTGCAATGGCACCTCCCCTCGTCTTCCTGCCCGGCGCCGGCGGAAGTGAGTCGTTCTGGAAGCCAGTCGGACAGCGGCTGGCCGACCTGGGCGACGTCGTCCTCTTCGGCTACCCCGGGTTTGGCGGGGTCCCCGCCGATCCTGGCGTGAAGTCGCTGGACGACCTTTACCGCTGGATCGTCGCGCGCCTCCCTGCAGGAGCGAGTCACGTCATTGCGCAGTCGATGGGCGGAATCTTCGCCGCACGTCTGGCGCTGGAACATCCGGAGCGGGTTGAACGCTTGGTCCTGGTCGCGACCTCGGGCGGCATCGACGTACGACGGCTCGGCGCAGCGGAATGGCGTCACGACTACCGAGCGTCGTTCCCGGACGTGCCGAGCTGGTTCATCGACGACCGCACCGACCTCACGCATCGGCTCGCGGGGATCCGTGCACCGACCCTCCTGCTGTGGAGCGACTCGGATCCGATCAGCCCGCCCGCCATCGCTCATTTCCTTGCCGAGCGCATCGGGGGCGCTCGCGTCGTCACCGTGCCGGGCGGGACTCACGCGTTCGCGAACGAGCGTCCAGACGAGGTCGCGACGATCATCAGGTCCCACCTGGTACCGGTACAGCGGCCCTGACGCCGTGCCGCTCCGGCGAGGCGACGACGACCGATCGTATACGGCGGCCGGGGCAGGTTATCGGCCAACTCGACATTGCTTCAATTGACGGTGAGTGTCAGACCTCCATGCCATCCTGTATTCGATGGAGGCCGCGCTCCCCACGATCGAGACGGACGCGGTGACGCCCGAAGCCTCGCTGGCCGGCTACGCGGCGCCGCTGCTCGATCTGCCGCCGCTCACCCGGGCCGAGCTCGAGACGTGGTTTCGGGGCGGGGAGCCGGAGGCCGACGCCTGCGAGCATCTCCTCGCCTGGGCCGCACGGGCTCGGGGGACGCTGGACCTCGCGATCGGCGAAGGGCTCGACGCGCTCAGGCGGGGGGACCGGCTCGCGGAGCTGGGCTATCACCTCGACGACTACGCCCGCGAGGTCCTCGATCTCGGGAAGCGCACCGCCGAGAACCTCGCCCGGCTCGGGGCTGGGCTGCGCACGCGTCCACGGCTCCGGGCGGCGCTGCGGTCGGGGCTCGTCCGGGTCCGCGCTGCGGAGACGGTGCTGCCGGTCGCGGTCGGCGAGGCCGAGGCGCGCTGGGTCGAGCGCGCCAGCGTGCAGACGGTCCGCGAGCTGGAGGAGGCGGTCCGCGCGGCGCGGGCGGAGCCGGCCGCCGGCGAGGAGGAGTGGGTGCGGCTGCGCACGCATCTGCCGCTGAACGAGCGGCTGGTCGTGGACGAGGCGCTCGCGGCCGCGCGCGAGCAGGTGCCGGGCTCGACCCGGATCGAGCAGCTGGAGGCGCTCGCGCAGGAGTACCTCGCCGAGTTCTCGTCCGACGGCGACTCCCACGAGCCGCGCTCGCTCGGGCCCGGGTTTGGCGCCGTGGGCCCCGGTCACTCCGCGCGGCGCGCGGGGGACGGAGCCGAGACCGGCCGATGGGCGGCGCTCCCCCCAGTACCCGAGCTCGCCGCGCCTGACGTTCCGTTCGACGAGACCTCGACGGCGCAGGAGCTCGACGAGCGGCTCCGCGCGCTCGGCCGCCTGCGTTCCGGGTGGGATCGCCTCATCGGATTCTGCGGGTACGCCGTGAAGCGGAGCGGGATTCCGGTGCTCCTGGGCTACGACGGCTTCCGCGAGTACGTCGAGGAGCGGCTGGGGCTCCCCGCGCGCGCGGTGGAGCAGCGCGTCGCGCTCGAGAAGCGGCTCTGGGAGTCGCCGGCGCTCCGGGAGGCGCGGCGGCAGGGCGTGTCGTACGAGAAGCTGCGGGTGCTGGCGCGAACGCCGGAGACCGACATCGCGACGTGGATCCCCCGGGCGCTCGCGGCGACCTGCATCGCCCTGAAGCGCGAGGTGGAGGGGGAGCACGAGCGGCAGATGCGTGCGCGGCAGAAGATGCTCGTTCCGTTGCCGCGCCGGGTGGCGGTGCTCCTCGCGGACGCCATCGAGGCCGTCCGGGCAAGATTCGGGCGCGTGCTCTCGACCGGAACGTGCCTCGCGGTCATCGGATTTCACTTCCTCGCGTCGTGGAGGGGTGCGGGGAGACGATCGATGACTCGTTCACAGAAGGTCCGCGCCCGAGATCACGGTTGGTGCCAGGTCCCGGGGTGCAGCCATCGCGCCGTCCACTCGCACCACATCGAGTTCCGCTCGCACGGCGGCAGCGACGATCCCGAGAACCAGGTCGGCCTGTGCGCCTTCCACCACCTGCGGTGCGTCCACGGTGGGATTCTCGCCGTGATCGGGCGGGCGCCGGACCGGCTCACCTGGCTCCTGGGCGGAACCATTTGGGAGGCGGGCACCTGCGCCGAGCCGGTGGCTTGCTGAATCGAGCAGGCCCAGAACCGCGTGGCCGCGAAAGCGCCCCTCTTCCGGGCAAGCATTCCGGCGGCGCAGGAGGCGCGTGGCGGCTCGAGCGCGGCCGCTCGCCGCCCGTTCCTCAGGCGCCGGGGCTGCATCTGGCCGTTCAGAACCGTCCCATGAGCGCGAGGCCGCGGCCCACGGGCGCGACGCCGAAGTCGCCGGACCTGCGGCGGTGCAGGAGCGGGACGGCGGTGCCGACCGCCGCCCCCGCGACGAAGCCGACCACCACGTCGCTCGGGAAGTGGTGGCCGCCCCACACGCGCTCCACCGCAACGCTCGCGCCGGCGAGCCCGGCGACGAGCCAGGGCCAGCCGCGTTCGCCGTAGCGCAGGCGCATCGTCCAGGCAGCGTCGGTGAGGGCCGCGACGGTGGTGCTCGTGTGGCCGGACCAGAAGGCCCGGTACGAGCCGGGCTGCCGGAGGTACGCGGGCTCGCCCTCGTACGCGCGGGGGATGGGGCGCTGGGTGGTGTACTTCGCGAGCGCGTTCAGGGCGCCGTTCACGGCGAGCGTCTCCGCGAACACCGTCGCATCCTCGACGAGCGCGCGGCTCCTGCCGAGCGCGGCCCAGTCGGCGAGCGGCGGGCCGAGCATCGCGAGGTACACGGTCGCGTCGCTCACGTGCGCCGCGGCGTCGTCGTGGAGGCCGATCGCCCAGCGGTCGAGCCGGTTCACCTCGCCGCGATCGCAGGGGCAGCGCAGCGCGATGAGCCGGTCCTCGAGGAGCCAGGGCACGAGGTTCCCGAGCCCGGCGATCGCGATGATCGCGCCGTCCACCGCCGGGTCGACGTGGAAGACCTCGCGCGGGGACCCTCCTGCCGCCGCGCCCGAGCCCGGCGTCGCGACCGCGACGAGCGCCGCGGTGACGAGCGCCCGGACCGCGGCGGTCCCACCTCGCCCAGGAGCCATCCCCCCCTCCCCTCCCCGCGCCCGGCGGCGCGTACCGACTGCATCATGGGGACGACGGGGCGCCCGCGCCCGGGGCGGTTCCGCTCGCCGCGTCGTTCACGATGCGCGCGAGGTTCGCGTAGTCCCGATCGAAGTGGTGACCGCCCGGGAGCACGACGCGGGCGACCCAGGGCAGGTCCACGAGGTGCGGGCAGAGGCTGTCGCTCTCGTCCGCGCCCTGCACGCACAGGAACCTCGTCGCGCCGCCCGAGGCGCGCACGGCGGCCTCCGTCGAGGTCGCCGCGCTCCGCCGGACCGACGAGAACAGATCCACCATGTGGACCTCGAACTCGGCGAAGGTCTGCGGGCCGAGCATCGCGACGAGCTTCAGCGCGGCCCGCTGGTCGGCCGGGAGGCGCGTGGCGACGAACGGCACGATGTCGGCGCCGCGCGAGTAGCCGATGAGGACCAGCTCCCGCCGGCCCCAGGCTGCGCCGTAGTGCGCGAAGATCCGCGCGACGTCCTTCGCGGTCTCGTCGGGCGTGCGCCGCCGCCAGAAGTAGCGGAGCGAGTCGAGCCCGACCACCGAGACACCGACGTCGGAGAGCGCGCGGCTCATCCCCTTGTCGAGCCCGACCCACCCGCCGTCGCCGGTGAGGAGCACGGCGAGGCGCGGTCCAGGCTTCGCCGCGGGGACCTCGACGAGGGGCAGGTTCTTCACGTCGGGGGGCGGAGCTGCGGCCGCCGGCGGCGCGGGGTCGGGGGGCCGGTCTCCCCCGGCGGCTTGCGCCTCCGCTCGCGGCGGCGCGGCGGGCGTTCCCGCCGCCGGCCGCGACGGAGCCGCCTCGGCGGCGTCACACTGCGCCTCGATGCGGTCGATCTCGTCCCCGGCGGCCGCGGCCCAGCTCGACACCGGCACGAGCGCGTGGCCGACTCCGGGAAGGACCGTCACCGCGAGGGCGCGGCCGCGCCCGAACGCCTGCGCGCTCGCCGCAGGACAGGCGCGGTCTTTCGCGCCGGCCACGATCGCGAGCGGCGCGCTCGGACGGGCGCCGTCCGCGGGGAGGTCGCCCTGGGGCGTGCTGCGCGGCGCCGGCCCCGCGCCGGCGCAGAGCGGCACCCCGAGCGGCTTGCCCGGGCACGGCGCGAGCGCGACCGCCCCCGCGAACGTGCCCTCGGGCGCCTGGGCGAGGGCGGCCCACGTCGCCGCGGCGCCCTGCGAGTGCCCGACGACGTACGGCCGGACGTACTCCTCGAGCCCGAGCTCCTTCTCGAGGTGTTGCGCGAGCGCCTCGAGATCGCCCGCGGGGTAGACGCAGCGGTGCTCGCGGTGGCGGGCGAGGTAGCCGGCGGTGTCGACCGCGAGCACCAGCGCCCCGCGGGCGGCGAGCGCCTCCGCGAGGGCACGCCGCCCCTCGCGCACGCCCGGGCCCTCGCCGGACAGGAGCACCACCACGCGGCGCGGATGGTCCTCGGGCGCGTGGACGTGGACCGCGCCGAAGCCTCGCATCTCGAACGTGCGCGGAGACGCGCTCACGGGCGGCTGGGCCGGCGCGCTCGCCCCGAGCAGCGCGGCGACGACGAGCGGGATCATCGGGACACCACCCCTTTCAGCCCGCGCGAGACGAGGGCCGCCACGTTCGTGAGCACGAGCGGCAGCCGGAGCCCCCCCGGCGCGGCGAGGAAGCGCGGCCGCCACTCCGGGGCGAACTTCTCCTTGTACTGACGCAGTCCCTGGAAGTTGTAGAAGTACTCGCCGTGGCGGTAGAGGCGAGCGCCGAGCCGCATCCACAGGGGCGCGAGCATGCGGTCCTCGAGCCCCGAGAACGGCGCCATCCCCAGGTTGAACGCCTCGTACCCCTCGGCGCGTCCCCAGCGCATGAGCGACACGAACAGGAAGTCCATCGTCGTGCGCGGCGCGTCGGACTCGTGGCGCATGAGGTCCACCGACAGCTCGGCCTTGCGCGTCCCCGCCCAGACGTTCGCGAAGGCGACGGGGCGGCCCCCCAGGAGCGCGAGGGCGACCGGGCCTTCCTTCAGATAACGCTCGTCGAAGTAGCCGAGCGAGAAGCCCTTCTCCCGCGTGCTCCGGTCCGCGAGCCATGCGCCGGAGATGCGCGCGAGCTCCGGGAGCAAGGACGGCACCCGCTCCGCCGGGACGAGCTCGAACGAGAGCCCCTCGCGCTCGGCGCGGTTGAACGCCTGGCGGAGCGGCCGCCGCTCCGGCCCGTCGAGCGAGAACGCGGGGAGCGGGACGATCGCCTCCTCGCCGAGCCGGTAGATCGCGAGGCCCAGGTCGAGGTAGCGCGGGAGCGCGCCGGGGCCGACCTGGTAGAAGCAGGCCCACCCGCCGTGACGGTCCGAGAGCTCGCGGAAGCGCCACGCGAGCTCGGTCGCGGCCCGCTTCGAGCCGATGGGATCCCCCATGGAGCACCAGGTCCGCCCCTCCACGCCGTACATGAGGAACGACGCGCCGTCCTCGCCGAAGAGGATCGGCTTGTCGCCGAGCAGCGCGAGGTGCGCGGTCGAGTCCTGCGCCCGATCGACGATGGGACGCAGCCGCGCGAGCTCCGCCTCGCCGGGCGGCGCGGGCTCGGGCGGCGCGGGGTGCATGAGCCGCACGACGCCGTAGAGTACGACGGCGCAGACCCCGACCACCGAGGCGCGGAGGAAGCGCGGGGCGTCGGCGTGGAAGGCGAAGTCGAACCAGAGGTCGCGCGAGTAGTCGACGTGCCGGTACGCGAAGAGCCCGATCCACACCGAGGCCCCGATGACGACGAGCACGGCGGAGATCCAGCCCGACGACAGCGGCACGTCGAGGAGCGCGCTGCGCCGGTAGAACTGGCGCCGGAACGGCAGGAGCGCGAGGAGGATGGCGGTGAGCAGCGTCGCCTCCTCCCAGTCGAGCCCCTTCGCCAGGGAGGCGACGGCGCCGGTCGCGAGGAGCCCCACGGCGAGCACCCAGGCGCCGTCGAGCCGCCGTGCCAGCGCGCGCCCGAGCAGGAGCAGCGCCGTGCCGACGAGGCTGCCGATGAGGTGCGACGCCTCGAGGAGCGCGAGCGGCACGGTGCGCCGCAGGAGGTGGAGCCGCGCGGCCTCGGCGGGGGTGGCGCCGGACACGAGCAGCACCGCGCCCGCGATCATGCTCCCCGCCGCCGCCAGCCAGGGTACGACCGGCGCGAAGGAGGCGTGCGCGCCCCGCAGCACCCGGCCCAGGCGCTCGCGCCGGACCACGACCTCGTTCACCGCGAGGAGCGCGAACGCGAGGACGAAGGGTCCGAGGTAATAGACGACCCGGTACGCGACCAGGCTCGACAGCACCTGCGGCGCGGGCACCGCGGGCGTGAGCGCCGCGAGCACGATCGCGTCGAACACGCCCACCCCGCCGGGGAGCTGCGAGGCGAGCCCCGCCACCTGCGCGGCGACGAACAGGCCGACGAGGCCGGGGAGCGAGAGCGGCGAGGTCGAGGGCAGGAGCACGTGCAGCACGATCGCGGCGAGCACCCAGTCCGCCGCCGACACCGCCACCTGGGCGGCGGCGAGCGGCAGCGACGGGAGCGTCACCGAGGTCCCGCCGAGCCGGAGCTCTCGCCCGCGCGCCGCGAGCACGAGGTACACGGCGGTGACCGCCAGTGACGCGACGCCGAGCCCGCGCGCGACGGCCGCGGGGAGCGGCACCGGCACCCCCGAGAGGAGCGCGAGCCCGAGGAGCGGGAACAGCCCCGCCCAGAGCTGGGCGGCGGTGAAGCCCACCACCTTGGCGATCTCCGCCGGGGCGAGCCCCCACTGCGAGTAGAGGCGGAACCGCACCGAGCTCGAGGACAGGAGCGCGAACCCGACGTTGTTCCCGAAGGCGTAGGCGATGAACGAGGTGAACGCCACGCGCCCGTAGGGGAGCCGCCGGTTCGCGTAGCGCAGCGCGAGGAGGTCGTACGCGCCGAGCAGCAGGTAGTCGGCGAGCGTCACGGCGACGGCGACCGCGACCGCCAGGCGGGGCAGCGCGGAGAGCCCGCGCTCGATGTCCCGGACGTGGAAGCCGCGCAGCTCCGCGTGGAGCGACCACGCGGCCGCCCCGAGCAAGAGCGGCGGGAGCACCCCTACCGCGATCCGGCGCACGCGCCCGCGCATCGGTCCGTGGCGCGCCCGAGCGGGCCGACCTCGCCGCCCCCGCGCGCACCCTGCTCATGATGACACCGGGTCTTCCCCCGCGGTTCAACGTCCGCCTCGGGGCGTGCGGCGCACGCGGCCCGGGGACTCGGACGCGGAGCGTCCCCTCACGCCCGCGCCGGAACGGGACGCGGGGCGGGCGTCAGCGGAGGACGCCGCCCACGTGCGGCAGCGCGCGCGCGCGCCGCGGCATCTCGACCCGCGAGGGTGGGGCGATGACCTCGACCTCGACCGCGAGCGTGTTGCGCGCCGCGGCGAGCTCCCGCTGGAGCTGGCGCGCGTCGCCGAGGAGCACCTGGCGCCGCACGGGGCGCGAGAGGCTCGCCTCGAGCCAGAGGCGAGCCGCGAGCGCGGGGTCGCCCCCGGCGAGCGGGGGCATGGCGACGGCGAAGGCCTCGCTGCCCGCCCGCGCGAGCGCCTCGAGCCCGGCGCGCGCCGCGGGCAGGAACGCCTCGGGCGTGAGCGGAGCGTCCGGCAGCCCGAAGCAGAACAGCCGCGTGGGCGCGATCCGGCCCCCGGTCGGCAAGAGGAGCGCCTCGCCGCGGCCTGCGTGGAACAGCTCGTTCCGGATCGTGCGCGAGATGGCGCCGCACATCCGCCAGTCGATGAAGCCCGCGAACCCCTGCAGCGGCCGCTCGGGCCCGACGAAGACGCCGACGGCGTCCACGTCGAGCGCGTCGATCGCCGGGAGCCCCAGGTCCGCCACCTCGATCTTCAGCGCCACGCCGATCCCTTCTCCTACCGGTCCGCCCGGCGCCGCTCGGGCGGAAGGCCGGCGGCAATCTTGTCGAGGACGCCGTTCACGAAGGCGCCCGAGCTCTCCGAGCCGTACTTCTTGCCCAGCTCGATGGCCTCGTTGATCGCCACCTTGATCGGCACGTCCGTCTCGAGGAGCTCGTACGTCGCGAGCCGGAGCACGTTGCGATCCACCTTGGCCATGCGATCGAGCCGCCAGTGCGACGAGACCTGCTCGATGGTGTCGTCGAGGGTGCGGCGGTGCGCGGCGACCCCGCGCACGAACCCCTCGGCGAGCTCCATCACCTCCCGCTCCACCGGCTCGAAGCTCTTCCAGAACCGCGCGAGGGCCTCATCGATGCCCTCGGCGGCGACGTCGATCTGGTACAGCGCCTGCAGCGCGCGCTCCCGCGCTCTCGTACGCTTCAGCGACACGTTCACTCCGCCCGGCGCGGAGACGGGACCTTCCCCGCCTCCCTCAGCACGTTCGCCTGCTCGATGGCGGCGACGGCCGCCTCGGCACCCTTGTTGCCGGCCTTCACGCCGGCGCGCTCGAGCGCCTGCTCCATCGTGTCGCAGGTGAGGATCCCCATCGAGACCGCGCACTCGGCCTCGAGCGCGACCTGCGCGACGCCCTTCGTCGCCTCGCCGGCCACGTACTCGAAGTGCGGCGTGCCGCCCCGGATCACCGCGCCGAGCGCGACCACCGCGTCGTAGCGCCCGCTCCGCGCGACGCGCCGGAGCAGCGAGGATAGCTCGAAGGTCCCCGGGCAGCGGAACACGTCGATGTCGGCGTCCTTCACGCCGTGGCGGCGGAGCACGTCTGCCGCGCCGAGCAGGAGCTGCTCGGTGACGAGCGAGTTGAACCGCGCGACCACGAGCCCGACCTTCAGCCCGGTCGCGACGAGCGAGCCTTCGTAGAAGTTCATCGCTTCCTTCCTTTCGCACGGGACGCCGTCTTCCGCGCCGGCGCCGGGGGCGCGAGCGTGAGGAGGTGGCCCATCTTGTCCCGCTTGGTGATGAGGTACGCGCGGTTGCGGCGGGTGGCGGGCATCTCGATGGGCACGCGCTCCAGGACCTCGAGGCCGTAGCCCTCGAGCCCGATGATCTTCTTCGGGTTGTTCGTGAGCAGCCGCATCTTCCGCACGCCGAGGTCGCGGAGGATCTGCGCGCCGATGCCGTAGTCGCGCAGGTCCGGCTTGAAGCCGAGCCGCACGTTCGCCTCTGCGGTGTCGTACCCCTCGTCCTGGAGGTTGTACGCCTTGAGCTTGTTCGCGAGCCCGATCCCGCGGCCTTCCTGGTCGAGGTAGAGCAGGACGCCCTTCCCCGCGCGCTCGATCTGGCGCAGGGCCGCCTGGAGCTGCGGGCCGCAGTCGCAGCGCTCGCTCCCGAACACGTCGCCGGTGAGGCACTTCGAGTGCACGCGGACGAGCACCGCCTCGCCCTCGCGCCACTTGCCCTTCACGAGCGCGACGTGCTGATGCCGGTCGACGTCGTTCTCGTACGCCACCGCCCGGAACTCGCCGTACTCGGTCGGCAGCGGCGCGTCCGCGGCCCGCCGGACGAGCGTGTCCTTCAGCATCCGGTAGGAGATGAGGTCGGCGACCGAGACGATGGGCAGGTCGTGCTCGGCGGAGAGCTTCTCGAGCTCGGGCATCCGCGCCATCGTCCCGTCGTCGTTCATCACCTCGCAGATGACGCCCGCGGGCTTCATCCCCGCGAGCCGGGCGAGGTCCACCGAGCCCTCGGTCTGGCCGGCGCGCACGAGCACGCCGCCCTTGCGCGCGCGGAGCGGGAAGACGTGGCCCGGCCGGGCGAGATCCTCGGGGCGGGCGTCGTCGCGCACCGCGGTGAGGATCGTGTGGGCCCGGTCCTTGGCGCTGATCCCGGTGGAGACGCCCTCCTTCGCCTCGATCGACACCGTGAATGCGGTGCCGAAGGAGGAGGAGTTCGCGCTCTCGTCCACCATGAGCGGCAGGCGCAGCGCCCGGACCTTCTCCTCGGTGAGCGACAGGCAGACGAGGCCGCGCCCGTACTTCGCCATGAAGTTCACGGCGGCGGGGGTGGCCTTCTCCGCGGCCATGCAGAGATCGCCCTCGTTCTCGCGATCCTCGTCGTCCGTGAGGATCACCAGCTTGCCCGCGCGGATGTGGGCGATGGCCCGCTCCACGCGCTCCACGGCGTGCGCCGCGTGGTCCTTCACTGTCCGCTCCTCGTGCCGTAGCCCCAGCGCGAGAGGTCGGCCGCGCTGGGCCCCTCGAGCTCGCGCAGCCGCGCGACGTGCCGCGCGATGACGTCCGCCTCCAGGTTCACCTTCGTCCCCGGCCCCGCCTCGCCGAGCGTCGTGCGCGCGAGCGTCTCGGGGATGAGCGCCACCTCGAAGCGATCGCGCGTCACCGCCGCGACCGTGAGCGACACCCCGTCCACGGCGATCGAGCCCTTCTCGGCCACGAGCGGCGCGATGGCCGCGGGCAGCGAGATCGTGAGCCGCGCACCCTG
Source organism: Anaeromyxobacter sp. SG17 (assembly GCF_022690695.1). Lineage (NCBI taxonomy): Bacteria > Pseudomonadati > Myxococcota > Myxococcia > Myxococcales > Anaeromyxobacteraceae > Anaeromyxobacter > Anaeromyxobacter sp. SG17. Next base: position 15,596 of record NZ_JALCYX010000028.1, on the reverse strand, counting down.
CCCCTCCGGCCGGCGCTGGAGGATCTCGCCGACCGCGTCGACGTGCCCCTGCACGAGGTGCCCCCCGAGCCGCTCGCCCACCGCGAGCGCGCGCTCGAGGTTGAGCGTCGTGCCGGGGCGCCACCCGCCGAGCGTCGTCCGCGAGAGCGTCTCCGGCACCGCGTCGAACGAGACCCGGCCGCCGCCGCGCTCGACCACGGTGAGGCACGCGCCCGAGCACGCGACGCTCTCGCCGAGGACGAGCTCGTCGACGGGGAGCGTGCGGGGACGTACGGTCAGCCGAGCGCCGCCCTGCCGGGGCAGGACCGCCTCGACCACGCCTAAGTCCGCGACGAGACCGGTGAACATTCGCGGCGAATCCTAGCCCCGCCGGGGGTTTTTCGCCAACAGGCCACGCGGGCCGCGGCGGGAGGGGATTCCGGTCACGAGCACGTCGTCGCCCACCCGCTCGACGCAGACGTCGGTGAGCGAGAGCGCGTCCGCCATCCGCGCCGGCCCGCGCCCCGCGACGAGCGGGATGCCGTCGCCTCCGGCGATCTTGGGCGCGACGAAGATGGCGACCCGATCGACGAGCCCCTCCTCGAGGAAGCGCGCGTGGACCCGCGCCCCGCCCTCCACGAGCAGGTGGGTCACGCCCCGCGCCGCGAGCTGGGCGAGCAGGTCCTTGAGGTCGATCCCGCCCGCGCCCCGCTTGCAGCGGAGCAGCTCGACCTTGCGGCCGAGGTCGCGGGTGCGCGGGGCGGCGTGGGCGACGAGGGTGGGCGCGGCGGAGCGCTGGCGGAAGAGGTTCAGGTCGCCGGGGAGCGAGAGATCGGTGTCGAGGACGACGCGGAGCGGATCGCGGCCGCGGCCGCCGGGGAGCCGCGTGGTGAGGCGCGGATCGTCCGCGCGCGCGGTCCCGCTCCCGACGAGCACCGCGTCCACCCGGTCCCGCAGCCGGTGCACCCAGCGGCGGGCGGCCTCGCCCGTCACCCAGCGCGCGTCGCCGGTGCGCGTCGCGATCTTGCCGTCGAGCGTGACCGCCGCCTTGAGCGTCACGTGCGGGCGCCGCTCCGTGATGTAGGTGAACCAGTGGGCGTTGAGCTCGTCGCAGGCGTCGCGGAGCACCCCGGTCACGACCTCGACGCCGGCCGCCCGGAGGCGCGCGACCCCCTTCCCGTTCACGAGCGGGTTGGGATCCGCCGAGCCGACCACCACGCGGCGCACGCCGGCCTCGATCAGCGCGACCGAGCAGGGCGGCGTGCGGCCGAAGTGGTCGCACGGCTCGAGGGTCGTGAAGAGGTCGGCGCCGCGCGCGCGCGCGCCCGCCTCGCGCAGCGCGACCACCTCCGCGTGCGGACCGCCCGCGCGGGAGTGATGGCCGCGGGCCACCACCCGGCCGTTCTTCACGAGCACGGCGCCCACGGCCGGGTTCGGGCTGGTGCGGCCGAGCCCCTTCTCCGCCTCGCGCAGCGCGACGTCCATGAAGCGCTCGGCCACCGCGCGGTCGAAGCGGGCGGCGGTGCGGGGGGCGCGGCGCGCCGGCGTCCGGCGGCCGCCGGCGGCGACCCGGCTCATCGCGTCCCCTCTCCTCCCGGCTTGGAGCCCGGCTCCCTGCGGGCGAGCCCCTCGAGCTCCGTCATGAACTCCCCGACGTCGCGGAACGCGCGGTAGACCGACGCGAACCGGACGTACGCCACCTCGTCGAGCTTCCGCAGGCGCTGCATCACCGCCTCGCCGATCGCGACGGTGCGGATCTCCCGCTCGCCGAGCTCCTGGACCTGGCGCTCGACGCCCGCGACGAGCGCCTCGATCTGCTCCGCGGAGACCGGCCGCTTCTGGCAGGCCCGCGCGACGCCCTCGACGATCTTCTTGCGGTCGAACGGCTCGCGCCGGCCGTCCTTCTTCACGACGTGCGGCAGGATCTCCTCGATCCGCTCGTAGGTCGTGAACCGCCGAGCGCACCCCAGGCATTCCCGCCGCCGCCGGGTCGCCTGCCCCTCCTGCGCCTCGCGCGAGTCGACGACCCGATCCTCGAGGTGTCCGCACCATGGGCAGCGCATCGGCGTCTCCGCGGGCACCGCGCGGCGCGCCACGAGCGGCCGTCCGCGCGGCGATCCCTAAGTCCGGTCCTGGTACATCGGGAACTGCGCGCAGAGCGCGCGCACGTCGCCGCGCACCCCGGCGAGGACCTTCTCGTCGGCGGGCGCGTCGAGCACGCGACCGATGAGCGCGGCCACCGCCGTCATCTCGGCCGGGCCCATCCCGCGGGTCGTGAGCGCGGGGGTGCCGACGCGGATGCCCGAGGTCGTCATCGGCTTCTCGGGATCCCACGGGATCATGTTCTTGTTCACGGTGATCCCGGCCTTGCCGAGCGCCTCCTCGCCGATCTTGCCGGTGAGCTTCTTCGGGCGGAGGTCGACGAGCATGAGGTGGTTGTCGGTGCCGCCGGAGACGAGCCGCAGGCCGGCCTTCTTGAGCCCCTCCGCCAGCGCTTGCGCGTTCTCGACGATCCGCCGCTGGTACTCCTTGAAGCTCGGCTGGAGCGCCTCGTGGAACGCGACCGCCTTGGCGGCGATGACGTGCTCGAGCGGCCCGCCCTGGATGCCCGGGAAGATCTGGGAGTTGAGGATCTTGGCGTGCGCCTCGCGGGTCAGGATGAGGCCGCCGCGGGGACCGCGCAGCGTCTTGTGCGTCGTGGAGGTGACGATCTCCGCGTGCGGGACGGGGCTCGGGTGGAGCCCTGCCGCGACGAGGCCCGCGATGTGGGCCATGTCCACCACCATCGCGGCGCCGACCTCGCGGGCGATCTCGGCGAACCGGTCGAAGTGGAGCGTGCGCGGATACGCGCTCGCGCCGACCATGAGCACCTTCGGCCGGTGCTCGCGGGCGAGGCGCGCGACCTCGTCCATGTCGATCGTCTCGTCCGCCTGCTTGAGGCCGTACGGGACGATCTTGAAGAGCTTGCCGGAGAAGTTCACCGGGGAGCCGTGGGTGAGGTGCCCGCCGAAGTTGAGGCTCATGGCGAGGACCGTGTCGCCCGGCGCGGCGAGCGCGAAGTACGCCGCCATGTTGGCCTGCGAGCCCGAGTGCGGCTGGACGTTCGCGTGCTCGGCGCCGAAGAGCTGCTTCGCGCGGTCGATGGCGAGCTGCTCGACCTTGTCGACGACCTCGCAGCCGCCGTAGTAGCGCTTGCCGGGGTAACCCTCGGCGTACTTGTTCGTGAGGGTCGAGCCCATCGCCTCCATCACCGCCGGCGAGACGAAGTTCTCGCTCGCGATGAGCTCGAGCCCCTCCGCCTGGCGGCGGGTCTCCTCGCGGATGAGCTGCGCGATCTGGGGGTCGGCGTCGGCCAGGGGCTTCGTCGGCATCATCTGGAAGATCTCCTCGGGCGAGCGGCGTACATACCGCCCTGCTGCCTACTTTTCCATGTCCTTCAGCTTCTGGACGCGCCGCTCGTGGCGGCCGCCCTCGAACCGCGTCTCGAGGAACGCCTTCACGATCGCGGCGCCCAGCCCGAGCCCCACGACCCGCTCCCCGATGCAGAGGACGTTCGCGTCGTTGTGGAGCCGCGCCATGCGCGCCTCGTACTCGGAGGCGCAGTGCGCCGCGCGCGCCCCCTTGACCTTGTTCGCCGCGATCGACATGCCGATGCCGGTGCCGCACACGAGGAGCCCGAGCCGCGCGCGGCCCGCGGCCACCGCCTCGGCGACCTGGCGCGCGTAGTCGGGGTAGTCGACGCTCTCGCCCGAGAACGGGCCGAGGTCCTCGACCTCGTACCCCGCCTCGCGGGCCACCTTCACGGCCTCGGCGCGGAGCGACAGCCCCGCGTGGTCCGAGCCCGCGATCACACGTTCCGCCATGGAGTCCTCCGGAAGGGGCGGCATTCTTCCACAACCGGCCGCCCCCCGTCGCCCCCTCTCGTCGGGGCGACGGAGCGGAGCGCCCGGCGGGCGCTCGGCCTCCTGGGCGGCCGCGGTCCGCAGGGCGGGACCGGCCGCGGGTCAGCTCAACTCAGACCCGCTTGAAGATCAGCACCGCGTTCGTGCCGCCGAACCCGAAGGAGTTCGACATGGCGTAGTCGATGCGGGCCTCGCGCGCGTGGTTCGGGATGACGTCGAGCGCGCACTCGGGATCCTGCTCCTCGACGTTGATCGTCGGGGGCAGGACGCCGCGCGCGAGCGCGAGGACCGACACCACGGCCTCGAGGCCGCCGGCGGCGCCGAGCAGGTGCCCGGTCATCGACTTCGTCGACGACACCATGAGGCCCTTCCTCGCGTGCTCGCCGAACACCTTCGCGATCGCCTGGCACTCCGCCACGTCGCCCGCCGGCGTCGAGGTGCCGTGCGTGTTCACGTAGCCCACCTGGTCGGGGGAGATCCCCGCGTCGCCGAGCGCCATGCGCATCGCGCGCTGGCCGCCCTCGCCCTCGGGGGCGGGCGAGGTGATGTGGTTCGCGTCGGCGCTCGCGCCGTAGCCCACCACCTCGGCGTAGATCCGCGCCCCGCGCTGCCGCGCGTGCTCGTACTCCTCGAGGATGAGGAGGCCGGAGCCCTCGCCGGCGACGAAGCCGTCGCGGTGCTTGTCGAACGGCCGGCTCGCCTTCTCCGGCGCGTCGTTGCGCTCGGACAGCGCGCGCGCCGCGCAGAATCCGCCGATGCCGAGCGGCGTGATGGTCGCCTCGCAGCCGCCGGTGATCATCACGTCGGCGAGCCCGCGCTCGATGTAGAGCGTCGCGTCGCCGATGGAGTGGTTGCCGGTCGCGCAGGCGGACACGGGCGAGAAGTTCGGGCCCTTCATCCCGTACTTCAGGCTGATCTGGCCGGGCGCGAGGTTGATGATGAGGCTCGGGATGAAGAAGGGGCCGATCTTCCGGACGCCCTTCTCGAGGAAGGTCTTGTGCTCCTCCTCGATCGTGCCGAGGCCGCCGATGCCGGCGCCGACGATGGCGCCCACCCGCTCCGCGTTCACCTTCGCCATGTCGAGGCCGGCGTCCTTCATCGCCATGTCGGCCGCGGCGAGCGCGAACTGGATGAAGCGGTCGTTGCGGCGCGCCTCCTTGCGATCCATGAACTTCGTCGGATCGAAGCCCTTCACCTCGCCCGCGATGCGGGTGGGGAAGGTGGACGCGTCGAACAGGGTGATCGGCCCGATGCCGCTCTTTCCCGCGACGAGCGCGGCCCACGACTCGTCCACCCCGATGCCCACGGGGGAGACGAGACCGAGCCCGGTGACGACGACACGGCGCCTGGTCATGCTGTTCACCTCGATGGAGAAGCTTGAGCTGCGCCCCGGGCGCGGAGGCCCGGGGTCCTGGTCTCGCGTCTACTTCTTGTGGGTCGTGATGTAGTTCACCGCGTCCTGGACGGTCTTGATGTTCTCCGCCTCCTCGTCCGGGATCTCGACCTCGAACTCCTCCTCCATCGCCATGACGAGCTCGACGATGTCGAGCGAGTCCGCGCCGAGGTCCTCGATGAAGCTGGACGTGATCTTGATCTCGTCCTCGCCCACGCCCAGCTGGTCCGCGATGATGTTCTTCACCTTCTGCTCGACGTTCGCCGTGGTCATGTTCCGTTCCTCCTGGTTGTGAAGCCGTGAAGCCGTGAAGCCGTTGAAGCGCCGCGCCGCAAATGGCGAGGCTACATGTACATGCCGCCGTTGACCCGCAGGACCTCGCCGGTCACGTACGACGCCAGATCGCTCGCGAGGAACGCCACCGCGTTCGCGACGTCCTCCGCGGTGCCGAGCCGCGCGAGCGGGATGAGCTCCTGCAGCTTGGTCTTCGCGGCCTCGGGCAGCGCCGCGGTCATGTCCGTCTCGATGTAGCCCGGCGCCACCGCGTTCACGCGGACGTTGCGCGAGGCGAGCTCGCGGGCGACGGACTTGGTGAGCCCGATGAGGCCGGCCTTCGTCGCCGCGTAGGCGGCCTGCCCGGCGTTGCCCATCTCGCCGACCACCGAGGTGAGGTTCACGATCGAGCCGCCGCGCGCCTTCATCATGGGGCGCGTGACGGCGCGCGTGAGGTTGAACGCGCCGGTGAGGTTCACCTGGAGCTGCCGGTTCCAGTCCTCGTCCTTCAGGCGCATGACGAGCTGGTCGACCGCGATGCCCGCGTTGTTCACGAGCACGTGCAGCCCGCCGAGCTCCGCGACCACGTCCTCGACCGCCTGGTTGCACGCGGCGGGATCGGCGACGTCGAACCGGTAGAGCTTCGCCCGCGGCGCGCCCGCCCGCTGGACGAGCTCGAGCGCCTCGGCCGCGGCGGCCTCGTTGCCCGCGTAGTTGAGCGCGACGCTCGCGCCGCCCTTCGCGAGCGCGACGGCGATGGCGCGGCCGATGCCGCGCGAGGCGCCGGTGACGAGCGCGGTCTTCCCGGTGAAGTCGAACATCCCGTCTCCTCTCAGGCCCGCAGCGCCGCGAGCGTCTTCTCGAGCGACGCGCCGTCCTCGACGTTCCACACCTCGAGGGATTTGTCGATGCGCTTCGCGAGGCCGGCGAGGACCTTCCCCGGTCCGACCTCGACGACGCGGGTGACGCCCTGGCGCGCGAGCTCCTCGACGCACTCGATCCAGCGCACCGGCGCCGTCACCTGCTCCACGAGCAGGGGCACGATGCGCGCCGCGTCCTCGCTGGGCTTCGCCTCGACGTTCGTCACCACCGGGCAGCGCGGCGCCTTCCACGGGATGGCCCGCAGCACCGGCTCGAGCCGCGCCTTCACGGGCGCCATGAGCGCCGAGTGGAAGGGGGCGGACACGGGGAGCGGCAGCACGCGCTTCGCCCCCGCCTCCTTGAGGCGCACGCCGGCCTTCTCCACCGCGCCCGCGGCGCCGGCGATGACGGTCTGGGCGGGCTCGTTGTAGTTGGCGGGCGAGACGACCTCGCCGGTCTCGGCGGCCACCGCGGCGCAGATCTCCCGCACCTTAGCCGGGTCGAGGCCGAGCACCGCGCTCATCGCGCCGTGCCCGGCCGGCACCGCCTCCTGCATGAACGTGCCGCGCGCGCGGACCGCCGCCGCGGCCTCGGCGGCGCCGCAGGCGCCCGCCGCGACGAGCGCGGAGTACTCGCCGAGCGAGTGGCCGGCCACGAGGTCGGGCGCGATCCCCCGCGCCGCGAGCACCGCCGCCGCCGCCGCGGAGACCGTCAGGATCGAGGGCTGGGTGTTGGCGGTGAGGCGGAGCCGATCCTCCGGACCCTCGAAGCAGAGCGCGGAGAGCCGCTCGCCGAGCGCGGCGTCGACCGCGTCGAACACGGCGCGCGCCTCCGGGAACCGGTCGTGGAGATCCTTGCCCATGCCCACGGCCTGCGAGCCCTGGCCGGGGAAGACGAACGCGAGCTTGCCCATCTTCGTGCGGTCTCCTCGCCTACCACCGGACGACGCTGGCGCCCCACGCCATGCCGCCGCCGATGGCCATCATCAGGATCACGTCGCCGCTCTTGAACCAGCCGGCGCGGTTCGCCTCGTCGAGCGTCATGGGGACGCTGGCCGCCGAGGTGTTGCCGTACTTCTCGAGGTTCATCCAGCACTTCGAGGCCGGGATCTCGAGCCGCGAGAGGGTCGCGTCCAGGATCCGCTTGTTGGCCTGGTGCGCGATGACCCAGGTCACGTCGTCGGTGGTGAGCTGCTCGGCGGCGAGCACCTCCTGGCAGCTCTCCACGAGCGCGCGCACCGCGATCTTGAACACCTCGCGGCCGTTCATCTTCACGAAGTGCGACTTCTCGCGGATGAGCTTCTCCGAGATCGGCTCGCGCGACCCGCCGCCGGGCTGCAGCAGGATCGGCACGAGCGAGCCGTCGGTGTGGAGGCGCGTCGTGAGGATGCCGCGCTTGGGGTCGGTGCTCGGCTTCAGCACCATGGCGCCCGCGCCGTCGCCGAAGAGGATGCAGGTGTTGCGATCCGTCCAGTCCGTGATGCGCGTGAGCGTGTCCGCGCCGACCACGAGCGCGTTGTTCACCGCGCCGCTCGCGACGAAGCGATCGGCGACGGAGAGCGCGTAGAGCGAGCCCGCGCACGCGGCGGAGAGGTCGAACGCGAAGGCCTTCTTGTTGCCGAGCCGGCCCTGGAGCACCGCCGCCGTGGACGGGAACGGATAGTCGGGGGTCACGGTGCCGACCACGATCAGCTCGACGTCCTTGGGGTCGAGCGCGGCCGCCTCGAGCGCGCGGATGGACGCCTTCACGGCGAGGTCGCTCGTCGCCTCCTCGGGCGCCGCGATGTGCCGCTCCCGGATGCCGGTCCGCTCGACGATCCAGTCGTCGCTCGTCTGGACCATCTTCTCCAGGTCGCTGTTCGTGAGGACCTTCTCGGGCGTGTAAGAGCCGGTACCGGCGATGAACGAGCGCATCTCTACCTTTCGGATCAGGCGTCGTGCGACGAGGCGCGGCGCGGGGGGGTGGACGCCTTCTCGGCGCGGTCGGCGGCGCGCTCGAGGAGCGACTCCGCGGGCGCGACTGCCCGGGCGATCTCGTCGGTGAAGCGGGTGCGGGCCGCGTCGCGGGCGCGGCGGATGGCGTTCTCGACGGCCAGCGCGTCCGACCGGCCGTGGGAGATGAAGCCGACGCCGTTCACGCCCACGAGCGGCGCGCCCCCCACCTCGCGCCAGTCGAGGCGTTTCTTCATCCCGTCGAGCGCGGCCTTCGAGAGGAGGCCGCCCAGGCTCGACACCGCCGTCGAGCGGAGGGCGCGCTTCAGGTACTCGCCGACCACCTTGGCGGTGCCCTCCATGGTCTTCAGGGCGACGTTGCCGGTGAAGCCGTCCGTGACGATGACGTCCACCTCGCCGGTGAGGAGGTCGCGCCCCTCGCAGTAGCCGACGAAGTGGATGGGCGCCTCACGGAGCGCGGCCGCCGCGGCGCGGGTGAGCTCGGTGCCCTTCGACTCCTCCTCGCCGTTCGCGAGGATGGCGACCTTCGGGCGGGCCACGCCGACCACGCGGCGCGCGTAGACCTCGCCCATGAGCGCGAACTGCACGAGGTGGATGGGCTTGCAGTCCACCACCGCGCCCATGTCGAGCAGGATCGAGGCGCCCTTCAGCGCGGGCAGGACCGAGATGATCGCCGGCCGCTCCACGCCCTCCGGACGGCCGAGCACGAAGATCGCGCCCGCCATCACCGCGCCCGAGTTGCCGGCCGACACCATCGCGCTCGCCCTGCCCGCCTTCACGAGCTCGAAGCAGACGCGGATGGAGTTGTCGCGCTTGCGGCGCATCGCCTGGCCGGGGTGGTCGTGCATCTCGACCACCTCGCCCGCGTGATGCACCTCGATGGGCAGCGCGTGCCCGGCGCGGTGGCGAGCGAGCTCCTCACGCACGCGCGCTTCAGGGCCGACCAGGATGACGGCCAGCCCCTTACGCGCTGCGTTAATGGCACCTTGTACGATCGCGCCCGGGGCGTGGTCGCCCCCCATCGCATCCACGGCGACGGGCGCGATCTTCTCGACCATCGGGGCTTACGTCGCCTCGGTGATCTGCTCGCCCTTGTACGTCCCGCAGGACGGGCAGGCGCGGTGCGAGAGCACGGGCTCCTTGCACTTCGGGCACTTCGTGACGTTCGCGGCCTTGATCTTGAAATTGGCCGCGCGACGGCGGTCGCGGCGCATGCTGCTCGTACGCTTCTTCGGGACACCCACGGCGTGCTCCTTTGGCTTCTCGTGCGGCCGCTTAAAGCTTCACGTTCTTGAGGCCCGCCCAGCGCGGATCCGGAACGTGGCGATCGCAGCCGCACTCGCGATCGTTCAGATTGGCCCCGCACACGGGGCAGAGTCCTTTGCAGCCCTCGCCGCACACCGGGTACCCCGGCAGCGCGAGGAGGAGCTGTTCGCGGAGGATCGGGTCGAGATCGATGGTCTTGCCCGAGTACGTGTCCTCCTCCGCATCATCGAGATCGAAGCTCCCGGCGGTCGGGCCGGTGTTCGAGTCCTTCGCAGCGCGCGCCTCGTCGCCGTACTGGTCGGCCGGGACGAGCGTGACCTCGAAGTCGACCGGGACGTCGATGGAGACGGGGCCGAGGCAGCGGCCACACGCCGCCGAGAGCTCGGCCTTCACGTGCCCGTCGATGCGGACGCGCCGCTCGATCTTGTCGAGCTTCGCCTCCACGTGAGCAGGGCCACGCGCGCGATATCCCGCGCGTTCTCCCGACACCAGCTCGTCGACCTGCTCGCGGGCCACGTCCCAGCTACGCCGGAGTCCGGCCTCCTTGATTTCGTCAATGTTGACGCGCATTTACAACGCTTCCCGAGACCAAAAAAGGGCCTCATTATAGGGGTCGATCAGGCGAAGTCAAGGCGCGCCGAGCCACGGCGCGCGCCGACCGCCGCCCCTTCTCGCCGAAGGAGACGACCTACTTAACCCCCGCGCGAGCCTACTTCATCGCGGCGCGAGGGGCCGAACCTCCGGGCGAGGCCCCGGGATCAGGGCTTCACGAGGCCGCGCGCGACGGCGAGGAGCGCCGCCTCGGCCTTCGTGGAGACGTCCATCTTCTCGTAGATCCGCTTCACGTAGGTCTGGACCGTCCCCTCGGCGATGCCCAGCGCCTGCGCCACGTCGGCGTAGGTGTGGCCGTGCACGAGGAGCTGGAGGACCTCGAGCTCGCGCTTCGACAGCGCCGGGCCGTCCTTGGCCTTCTGGTCCGGCGGATCGCCGCGCAGCTCGGACAGCAGCACCTTCGCGGCGCGCGGGCTGATGGGCGCGGCGTCGCCGGTCAGCACGTCCTCGACCGCCCGGGTGAGCTCGGCGGCGTGGAAGGGCTTCAGGATGTAGCCGGCCGCGCCGGCGCGCATGGCGCCGAGGACGCGGGCGGGGATGTCGACGGCGGTGAGCGCGATGCAGGCGGTCTTGGGCAGCTCGTGGCGAATTGTCGCGATCACGTCCTCGCCGCTCATCTTCGGAAGCCCGAGATCGACGAGCGCCACGTCCGGCTTCTCCCGGCGAGCGAGCGTCACCCCGTCCTCTCCGGTGGCCGCGGTGCCGCAGACCTCGAATCCGTGCGACGTGAGAACCTGCGCGATGAGCCTAGAGACCGCCTCGTCGTCCTCGACCGCGATCGCCCGGATAGCCATGCTCCCCCACCTTCACACGGAGGTGGACCCCCCACCTTCCGGAAAAACCCGCTCATAAGTAGCAGCCCTGCGCGCAGGGGGTCAAGAAACCCACCCCCCCGCAGAGATGGCACCCTGGAGACCCATCGCCTACCCGTCCGCACACGGAAGTACCTGACACCAAATGGAAATCTCCACAGAGCTGTGTCAGGTTGCTCGCCTGGTCGTCCAGGAGGCTTTCATGCGAAGCGGACACGCTCGGCTCGGGCTGCTCGTCGCTGCCCTCACCTCATTCATCCTCGCCTGCAGCTCCGGCGGTGGCGGCGGCAGTACCTCGTGCAAGGGACTAGACGCCGCTTGCACGGCGGCCTCCGACTGCTGCGCGGGCAGCACTTGCGGTGGCGCGGGCGTCTGCGTCCCCGCGGGGCAGTGTTCGCCAGACGGCGCCGCGTGCGCCGGCCCGGCCGATTGTTGCTCGAACACCTGCCCGGGCGGCGTCTGCGGCGGCACCTGCAAGGCGGTCGCCCAGCCCTGCACGGCCCCCTCGGATTGCTGCTCGAACTCGTGCGGCTCGGGCATCTGCACCGAGCCCCCCGGTCCTGGCGGCTGCTTCGCTCTCGGCGCGAGCTGCGCCGCGCCGAGCGAGTGCTGCACGGGCACGTGCACTGCCGGTAAGTGCGCGGAGCCGACGACGCCCGGCTGCTTCGCTGAAGGCGTCGCCTGCACGCAGGACGGCGCGTGCTGCTCCGCGAACTGCGTCGACGGGGCGTGCGCTCCGTCGGGGTTCTGCAAGGAGCCGGGCCAGGCGTGCGCGAACGCCGGCGAGTGCTGCTCACGCACCTGCACGGGCGGCGCGTGCTCCCAGACCGTCTGCAAGCAGGCCGGGACGGCGGTCGCCGACGCGTCGCAGTGCTGCTCCGAGTACGCGGAGCTCCTGAACGGCACGCTCACCTGCGCGAAGCTCCCCTCCGGCAGCACCGGCTACACCTGCACCACGCTCGGTGAGGCCTGTACGGCGGCGCTGGAGTGCTGCTCGCGCAACTGCCAGGGCGGCACCTGCGCCGCGGCCTACTCCTGCCACGCCCCGGGCGACCTCTGCACGCGCACGGAGGACTGCTGCTCCGGGCTCTGCAGCGCGACGGGCGGAGCCCCGGGCCGCTGCGAGGACGCGCCGGGCGGCTGCACGCAGGACGGCGTGCCCTGCGACAACGACTCGAACTGCTGCACGCGCAAGTGCGTCGACCTCGGCAGCGGCACGCGGGTGTGCCAGCCCGCCGGCGGCTGCCGCATGACGGGCAACTACTGCGACGGCGACGCCTCGTGCTGCAACATCAACCAGCTCGTCGCGCCTTCGCAGGCGATCCACTGCGATCCCGCCGATCACACCTGTGACAACGGCGGATCGTGCAACCCGCCGGGGAACATCTGCGGCGCCTTCGGCGACAACGCCTCCCAGAACTGCTGCGTCCCCGACGGAGCGACCGGGGTGAAGTTCAACGGGAGCGGCAAGCTCGTCTGCAAGCTCGACATGAACAACGTCGCGCGCTGCTTCGGCTCGCCGCCGGGCGGCGGCACCGGGACGAACTGCCCGACGGGCTACGACGGGTCGAACCCGCTCTGCTGCATGGCGCCGGGCGACATCTGCCAGTTCCGCGACCAGTGCTGCGGGTTCGCGCCCTGCGTGCCCGACTCCCAGGGCGTGCTCCGCTGCGCGGACACGAACTCCTGCAAGCCGCGCGGGACGCTCTGCACCGGCACGAGCGACACGAGCTGCTGCGAGGGCACCACCTGCCAGCTCGTCAGCGAGATCGGCTACCTCTGCACCGACACCGCGCCGCCGCCGCCGCAGTGCATCCTGGACGGCGCTTCCTGCACGGCGAACACGACCGGCTGCTGCGGCGGCCCCGGCGCCTGCGTCGCCGGGACCTGCAACGCGTGCGCGCCGAATGGCAACACCTGCCAGACGGACGGTCAGTGCTGCTCCGGGACGTGTGACGCTGGCGTCTGCCGCACGCCGTGCCAGGGCACCTCCGCGAGCTGCACCGTCGGCGGCGACTGCTGCTCCGGGCTCTCCTGCGACATCCCGCCGGGCGCGACCGCCGGAACCTGCGGCACGACCGGTACCCTCTGCGCGGCCACCGGCCAGGCCTGCGCCGCCAGCGCGGACTGCTGCAACACGCCCAGCGAGCAGTGTCTCGGTGGCGTGTGCGCCGTCCCGCCCCCGAGCTGCTCCGGGGTCGCGCTGCCCTGCGCGACCAACGGCGACTGCTGCACGGGCCTGTCGTGCAACCTGACGACGGGCGCCTGCGAGGCGCCGGTCTGCGCCAACACGGGCACCTCCTGCAACACGACCTCGGGATGCTGCGCGACCGACGACGTGTGCGCGCTCGCGTCGAACACGGCGCAGCCCTGCACCGACGGCTCGAGCTGCGTCTGCGTCAAGCCCGCGGTCTGCGCGCCGCTCGGTCAGGCGTGCTCGCCGACGCCGGGCTGCTGCAACGGCGTGTGCGTCAACCAGGCGAACACGACCCAGCGCTGCGATCCGACGACCGGCATGAACTGCGTCTGCGTGGGAATCGGCTAGCGCCACCAGAAGTCGTCGTACGAACGGCCGCTCGCGCTCGACGCGCGGGCGGCCGTTCTCTTTCTGGAGGTCGCGGTTTCCGGTCCGGCGGGCGGCGATGTCGCGGCGGCGGTCAGAAGTCTCGAGGTCGGGGTCGAGGTCGGGGTCGGGGTCTCGCCCTGAAACGCCGACGGCCGCTCCCGCGCGTGCGCGGGGCGGCCGTCCGTGAGGCTTGAGCCCAGGCCGACGCCTGGCGCCTGTGGCTGCATCAGGACTGCGGGCGGTCCCCTCCGCCGAGCGCCTCGTCCTCGCCGACGCCCTGGAGGTCGAGCGCGATCGCGAGGAGGTACAGCGCCAGCGAGGAGGTGCCGAAGAGCTGGCCGAGGCTCATCGCGAGGACGAGCAGCAGCGGCGACGGCCAGAACAGGCCGGCGACCATGAGGCCGAGCGCGACGAGCGTGAGGACCGCGGAGACGTTGACGAGGCGGCGGACGGTGATCTTCGAGAGTCCGATCACGGCGCTACTCCTTCTTCTCGCCGGCGGCGGACGCCGTGGGCGCGCGGCCGTTGCCGCCGTGGTTGAACGAGCGCGGGTGGACCTGGGCGCCGCCGTGGCAGTCGATGCAGCCCGCGTCGCCCTTGCGGAGGTCCTCGATCATCCCGGCGTGCTCCTCGCGAGCGAGCCAGTTCGGCGCGGTCGTCGAGTGGCAGCGGGTGCAGCTCCCGTTCTTGAACGGCTTGTAGAGGTGGATGCGCGGCCCCTTCTCGCCGTAGGGGCCCGAGCTCGCGTACTCGGTGATGTAATAGTAGAGGTGCTTGAGCCCGTTCAGCTTGGTCGTCATCGCGCCGAACAGGGCGTAGTCGGCGTGGCACGTGTAGCAGCTCTCGCCGCCGAAGGTCGCGTTGCGGCTGTGGATCGCCGCGAGGCTGTTCGACCTCGGGTCCGCCGCGTCCTCGGTGTACGGGAGCATCACGTGGCAGGAGCTACAGAACTCGCGCTTCAGCGTGTACTCGAACCCGGAGACGTTGCCGGTGAGCGCGACGCCGATCGGCATCACGCCGAGCCCGAAGAGCAGCAGCACCTTCGTGAGCCGCCCGAGCGGCGGCCGCTTCACGAGGTACCAGATGATGATGAGGGCGGCGATGGCGGCGGCCGCGACCGCCGTCAGCTTGAGGAGCTGCTCGAGCGAGTTGATCTCTTGCACGGTCGGTTTTGCTACCATGTGGGTCCGGGCACTTCAAGGCGGAACCGCGTCATTTTGCCGCGCCTGCGAGGAGTCCCCCCTCCCGCCCCGGCCCCGGGTGCCGTTCCGGAGAGGATCGCGCGCGATCACGCAGCGCCGCGAACTCCTTGCCTTTCCGCCCCACCTGCACTAGATACGGCGGCTCGCAAGCGCGGTTAGCTCAGCTGGATAGAGCGTCGGCCTCCGGAGCCGAAGGCCACAGGTTCGAATCCTGTACCGCGCGCCACTCAGAGAGGCCCGTCCCAGCGGCATTCATGCCCGGGGACGGGCCTCTCGCTTTCGAGGGAGCGTCAGTCCGCCGGCGTGCCCTGCTCCGCCACGGCAGGCACGCGCGTCGCGACCTCTCCGCCCTCGAGCGCAGCGGGGAGCGCCTCCGTGGCGACGGCCGCCGCGGTCGCTTCGTCCGCCTCTTCGGGCGCCGGCTCCGTGGCCTCGCGCGACGGCACGGGGGCCTCGACGAGGGCATCGAAGACGGCGTCGAACGGGTCCTCCACCGTACCGGCGGCGGGCTCCCCGGAGGCCTCGGCCTCCTCGGCCGCGGTGCTGCTGTCCTCGGGGCGAGAAGCGGCGAGCTCGGCAGGGCGAGCCGCCTCGCGCGTCGCCGCCGCGGCGACTGGAGCGGATTCGCGGGACCCGGCGCTCGCCCCGTCGCGGCGCGGCGTGGGCTGCGACCGCCCCGCGCTGCCCGGGGTCGGCGCGGGCGAGGCGGGCGCCGGCAGCGCACGAGCCTCGGCGGCCGCGATCGTCGGTGCGCCGCCTCCGGCCACGACCGCCAGCG
>NZ_JALCYX010000027.1:0-57472 GCF_022690695.1 Anaeromyxobacter sp. SG17 | reverse complement strand
CTGTCCGGCGTGCGCGCCGCAGGCCGCGCCCGGCGCCCCCTGGCTGTCCGCCGGCGCCGCCGCCGCGCTCGCGCGGCTCCAGGCGGCCGGGCTCGGCGGGGCGGAGGCGGCGCTCTCGCCGGCGATCGGGCGGGAGGCGCGCGACGCCCTCGCGGCCTTCATCGAGCACCACCTCGGCCGGCGCCTCGCGGCGCGCCGGTTCCTCGACGAGATCGGGCCGCTGCTCGGGGACTGACGCATGCAGCGCGACCTCGACGTGGTCTGCCTGGGCGAGGCGCTCGTCGATTTCCTCCCGGAGCGGCGCGGGCGGCTCGAGGACTGCGATCGCTTCGAGGCCTGCCCCGGCGGCGCCCCCGCGAACGTCGCGACGGGGCTCGCGCGCCTCGGGGCGAGGGTCGCCTTCCGGGGAGTGCTCGGCGACGATCCCTTCGGCAGGCTCCTCGTCCGCAAGCTCGAGGAGGAGGGGGTGCGCTGCGCCTTCCGGCTCACCCGCGAGCGGCCGACCGGCATCTGGTTCGTGGCCCTCGACGCCCGCGGCGAGCGGAGCTTCTTCTCGCCGAACGCGCGCTTCTCGGCGGACAAGCTCGTCGCCCCCGGCGACGTCGATCGCGGCCTCCTCTCGCGCGCCGCGTGGCTGCACGTGGGCTCCTCCGCGCACGTCCTGCCCGAGGGACAGGAGGCGCTGCGCGCGGCGGTCGCCGCGGCGCGCTCGCTCGGCCTGTCCGTCTCGTTCGACCCGAACGTGCGCGCGCACCTGTGGGACGATCTCGGCGCGCTCCGCCGCCTCTGCGCGGACGTGGTGCCCGCATGCACGCTCGTGAAGGTGTCGGAGGAGGAGGCGGAGCTCGTGACGGGGGAGGGGGACCCCGCCCGCGCGGCGGCGCGGCTCGCCTCGCTGGGGGTCCCGCTCGCGTGCGTGACCCTCGCCGAGCGCGGCGCGCTCGTCCGGCGCGGGGACGACCTCTTCCACGTCCCGGCGGAGCCGGTGGAGGTGGTCGACACCACCGGCGCCGGCGACGGCTTCGTGGCCGGCCTCCTCGCGGCGATCGCCGGACGTGGCCCGATCGAGGCGCTGGCGCGCGCGGATCTGGAGCGGGCGGTCGCGTTCGCGAACCGCGTCGCCGGCCGCGTCTGCACCCGCGTCGGCGCGGTCGCCGGGCTCCCCCGCGCCGGCGATGTTTCGGTTTGACACCGCACCCTTACGGCCCTACCGTCGCCGGCTCCGGTGACGGGGCCGCCGCGCGACGCGCGCCGGTCGAGGAGGCGCGCGCGTGTACTTCCAGGACCTCATCTTGAAGCTCCAGACCTACTGGGCGGGCCGCAACTGCATCCTCGCCCAGGGGTACGATCAGGAGGTCGGGGCGGGGACGATGAACCCCGCGACCTTCCTGCGCGTGCTCGGGCCCGAGCCCTGGAACGTGGCGTACGTCGAGCCCTCCCGCCGCCCGGCCGACGGCCGCTTCGGCGAGAACCCGAACCGCCTGTACCAGCACCATCAGTTCCAGGTCATCCTGAAGCCCAACCCGCCCGACGTGCAGGAGCTCTACCTCGGCTCGCTGAAGGCGATCGGGATCGACCCCCTCGAGCACGACATCCGCTTCGTCGAGGACGACTGGGAGAGCCCGACGCTCGGCGCCTGGGGCCTCGGCTGGGAGGTCTGGTGCGACGGGATGGAGATCACCCAGTACACCTACTTCCAGCAGGCGGGCGGGTTCGAGGTGAGGCCGGTGGCGGCGGAGCTCACCTACGGCCTCGAGCGCATCGCCATGTACCTGCAGGACGTCGAGAACGTCTTCGACGTCGAGTGGGTGAAGGGCGTCCGCTACCGCGAGGTCTTCCACCGGAACGAGGTGGAGATGAGCGAGTACTCGTTCCGCGTCGCGGATCCGAAGATGCTCTTCGGGCTCTTCGACATCTACGAGGCCGAGTGCAAGCGGCTCCTCGCGGCGAAGCTCCCGCTGCCCGCGTACGACTACTGCCTCAAGTGCTCGCACACGTTCAACAACCTCGACGCCCGCGGCGCGATCAGCGTGACGGAGCGGGCGGCGTACATCGGGCGCGTCCGCGCGCTCGCCCACGAGTGCGCGCGGGGCTACCTCGACTCGCGCGAGGCGCTCGGGTTCCCGCTCCTGCCGCCCGCGGAGCGGAAGAAGGCGGTCGAGGCAGCGCGCCTCGCGCGAGAGGCGCGAGAGGCCCTCCGCCAGGCACAGGGCGAGCGGTCGCAGGCGCGAGACGAGCGGCCGCGGCAGGCCTGACGGTCCGATACCTCCTACCCCACGAGAGACACCAGATGGCGGACCTTCTGTTCGAGATCGGCGCGGAGGAGATCCCGGCGGGCTTCGTGCCGCCGGCGCTCAAGCAGCTCGAGGAGGATCTCGCGAAGGCGCTCGACGCCGCGCGGCTCTCCCACGGCGAGGTGAAGGCCGTCGGCACCCCGCGGCGGCTCGCCGTGTGGGCGCGCGACGTCGCGAAGCGCCAGACCGACGCCAAGACGGAGGCGTTCGGGCCGCCCGTGGCCCAGGCGTTCGACGCGGGCGGCAACCCCACGCCGGCCGCGCTCGGGTTCGCGAAGAGCCAGGGCGTGGAGGTGTCGAAGCTCGAGCGGGCCCAGACGCCGAAGGGCGAGCGGGTCGCGGTGACGAAGGTGGAGAAGGGGCGCAGGGCGGAGCAGGTCCTGCCCGAGCTCCTCGAGCGGCTCCTCGCGGGCCTCCGCTTCAGGAAGGCGATGCGCTCGCGCTTCGACGACGCGACCTTCGCGCGCCCGATCCGCTGGATGGTCGCGCTCTACGGCGGCCGGCCGCTGAAGGTCCGCCACGGCGAGATCGTCTCCGGGAAGGTGACGTTCGGGCACCGCTTCGCCGCGCCCAAGGCGATCGCGCTCGCGGGGACCCCGGAGGACTACGTCGCGAAGCTCCGCCGGGCGAAGGTCCTCGCCGATCCGGTCGAGCGGCGCGCGGTCCTCGAGCTCGAGCTCGCGAAGGCCGCCAAGGCGGCCGGGGGCAAGATCCGGCCGGACGAGCCGCTCGTCGAGCAGGTGCTGTACCTCGTCGAGCACCCGACCGGCGTCGCGGGCGAGTTCGAGCGGTCGAACCTCGACCTGCCGCCCGAGGTGGTCGTCTCCGAGATGCGGAACCACCAGCGCTACTTCGCGGTGGTGGACGGGAAGGGCCGGCTCAAGAACCGGTTCGTCGCGATCTCCGGCACGCCGGTGAGGGACCCGAAGGTCGCCCGCCACGGCTACGAGCGCGTGCTGCGCGCGCGGCTCGCGGACGCCCGGTTCTTCTTCGAGGAGGACAAGCGCCGGCCCCTGCGCGATCGCATCGAGGACCTCGGGCGGCGCACGTTCCAGGCGCGGCTCGGGAGCGAGCTCGCGCGCACCGACCGCATCGTGGCGATCGCGAGCGCGCTCGCCAAGGCCGTCGACCGGGAGGACCTCGTGCCCGACGTGGTCGAGGCCGCGCGGCTCGCCAAGACCGACCTCACCACCGGCATGGTCGGCGAGTTCCCCGAGCTGCAGGGGGTCATGGGCGGCCACTACGCCCGGCTCGAGGGCCTGAAGCCGGAGATCGCGGACGCGATCGAGGATCACTACCGGCCGGTGGGGGCCTCGGGAGAGATGCCCCGGGGCGACGTCGGCGCGCTCGTCGCGATCGCGGACCGGCTCCACTCGCTCGTCGGGATCG
This sequence comes from Anaeromyxobacter sp. SG17, assembly GCF_022690695.1. Classification (NCBI taxonomy): domain Bacteria; kingdom Pseudomonadati; phylum Myxococcota; class Myxococcia; order Myxococcales; family Anaeromyxobacteraceae; genus Anaeromyxobacter; species Anaeromyxobacter sp. SG17. Next base: position 53,789 of record NZ_JALCYX010000027.1, on the reverse strand, counting down.
TCGGCGTGGGCGAGAAGGCCACCGGCGCCGCCGACCCGTTCGGCCTGCGCCGCGCCACCATCGGCATCCTCCGCATCCTGCTCGCCCGCGGGTATCACCTGTCGCTCTCCGCGGCGGTCGAGCAGACGCTCGACGCGCTCGCGGGGGTGAGCCTCGCGGCCGATCGTGCCGTGATCGCGGAGCAGGTGCTCGACTTCGTCCGCGGGCGGCTGCGCGCGCTGTGGAGCGACGAGCTCGACGGCGACCTCGTGGACGCGGTGCTCGCCGCGGGCTTCGACGACGTGGTGGACGCGCGCCGGCGCCTCGAGGCGCTCGCGCAGGTGAAGGCGCGGCCCGACTTCGTGCCGCTCGCGCTGGCGTTCAAGCGCGTCGCGAACATCCAGGAGAAGGCCGGGGGCGGGACGGGGGCGGCGGTGGATCCCCACCTCCTGCGCGAGGAGGCCGAGCGCCACCTGCTGGCGGAGCTCGAGCGCGTCGAGGCGGAGGCTGCGACTCTCCGTACGACCCGCGACTACCCGGGCGTGCTGCGGAACGTCGCCGAGCTCGAGCCCGCGGTCGCGCGGTTCTTCGACGACGTGCTCGTCATGGCGGAGGATCCGCAGGTCCGCGCGAACCGGCTCGGGCTCATGCGGCGGGTCGCGGCGCTCTTCTCCGGCGTCGCAGACTTCCGGAAGATCCAGGCCGAGGCGCCGGCCCAGGCGTGAGCATCCCGACCTTGACCGGCTCCCGACCCCGCGGCTACGGTTCGCGCTCACCCGTGCCCGCCCACGTCAGAAACGCGCTCCTCGCCGCCGCCGCCGCAGCGCTGGCAGCCTGCGGCACCCCGCCGTCCGCCGACCCGGCTCCGCTCGACCGGTTCAGCGCGCCCATCGCCCTCGGGATGTCGGGGAGCGACCTGCTCGTCGTCTCCTCCAACTTCGAGCTCGCCTACGGGCTCGACGACGGCGGGAGCGTCATCCCGGTCGACGTGCAGGCGTCCCCGAGCACCTTCGGGAAGGGCGTCCGCATCGCCAGCTTCGCGGGGGAGCTCTCCGTCGCCGACGCAGCGGCCTGCGGGCTACCCGAGTCGCTCGCGCTCGTCCCCGCGCGCGAGGGGAACGCGCTCTATCGCATCGGCGTCGGCGCCGGCGGCGAGCTGTCCTGCGGCGCCGGGTGCCGCCTGCCGCTGCGCAGCGACGTGGCGGACGCGTACGGCGTCCTCGCCGTGTGCCGCCCGCCCGCCGTCGCCGGCGGCGAGCCGCGGGCGCGCGCGTACGTCGGCTTCCTGCGCACGCCGGGGAGCCGCGGCCAGATCTCCGAGGTAGACCTCCGGACCGGCGCCACCCGCAACCGGGACGTCGGGCTCGGGCCGGTGCGCAGCTTCGCCTACGACGCGCAGACCGACCGGCTCTTCTTCACCGCCATCGAGAGCGGCACGACCGCGCCGTTCCGCTGGCTCGACCTGGCGGGCGACTGCGCGATCGACGCGGCCGTCTCGGAGGGCGGCTGCCCGGTGTTCGGCATGGACCTCGCGGTGTTCCTCCGCGGAGTCGAGGCGCGCGGCATGGCGCTGTCGAACCCGCAGGACGGCCGGACGCGCCGCGCGTACGTCGCGGCGCGCGTCTACAACGCCGATCTCGCCGGCGCGATCGGGGGGCGTCCGGGGTTCGACGTGGGAGGCGTGCTCCTCGTCATCGACCTCGTCGAGGAGCGGTCCGGCCTCCAGCCACGCGTCGTCGGGATCTACGACGTGGGGCTCGGCGCGAACGAGGTGAAGGTGCTGCCGCCGAGGCCGGGGATGGGCGATCTCGTCGCGGTCACCGCCTCCGACGACGGGCTCCTCTGGATCTACGACGACGAGCAGGGCGCGCTCGTGCGCGTGATCGGGCGCGATCCCCACACCGGGATCCCGCTGTTCGGGCGGCAGCCGTTCGGCCTCGCCGTCCGCGACGACGGGGCCAAGGCGCGCCTGTTCGTCTCCTCCTTCAAGGACGGGTTCGTGACGCCCATCGACATCCCGCTCGACGCGCCGTGGACCGCGGCGGACCCGCGCGTCGAGGACCGGATCGGGGTGACGCCGTGAAGAGACGGCTGGCCTTCCTCGCGCTCGCGGCCCTGGCCGCGTGCGGAAAGAGCAGCACCTCCATCGGCGTCGGGCTCTCGGGGCCGTCGTCGGTGGTGGCGTACAACGGCTTCACGCCCAAGAACGCCGGGCTGCACCCGTACTTCGCCATCGCGAACGCCGCGCGCTCGGACCTGACCCTCGTCGACGCGGTGGACGACGCGCCGGTCCTCGCGCCCGTCATCGTCCGCTCGCTCGCCGTGCCGGTTCCGGATCCGCGCCCCACGCTGCTCGCCGCGTCGTCGCTCTGGGACGGCACCGGGGACGCCGCGAAGGCGGACCTCCTCGTCGTCGCGTCGGCCGCGGTGCCGGCGCTGCAGCTCGTCGAGACCTGGAACGCGTCGGCCCGCATCGTGGACGAGGCCGACCTCGCCGCGCTCGCGCCCGGCGCCGCGATCGTGGCCCTCGCCGCGATCCCGGTGCCGGACGGCGCCAGCCCTCCCGGCCGGACCCCGGGCCGCGTCCGCGTCGTCGCCGCTCTCACCGGCGCCCGGCTGGCGATCGTCGAGTACTCGCGGGCAGCGGACGGCCCGGGGATCGTGCGCGGAGAGGCCTCGGTGCGCTCCCTCGACGCCGGCGGCGCTCCGTTCGACGTCGTCTCGCTCGCGATGAACCCCCACGACCCGCTCCACCTGTACGCCGCGTCCCCCGATCCGATCGGCGCGGTGGAGGGCGTCGCCGAGATCACGGTGGCAGGTGCGCCCGCCGACTGGACGATCCGCGCGCTCGACGCCCGCGCGCCGACGCGGTTCGTGGCCGCGGCGCGCCTGCAGGAGCGGCTCACGGAGTGGCCCTCGGCCATCTACGGCGCCTTCTACGACGACACCAGCGAGTTCCAGGCCACGGCCGTGGATCGCGTCTACGCCGTGGTCGATCCGACGCGCTGCGGGCCGAACCACCGCATCGGCTGCGGCATCGCGGTCATCGATCCGGCGACCGGCGGCATCGTTCCGGACTACGCCGGCCTCATGCCGTACCTGGCGCCGATCACGCTGCCGGAGTTCCCGCTCGGGCTGGCCGTCGCGGAGCCTCCCGCCACGCCGCCGCCGGGCGAGGAGGCCCTCTTCCCGAGCGGGTTCATGAAGATCGCGCCCGGCACCGGGCGCCGCGCCACGACCGCCGTCGCGGCGATCCCGTCCGCGAACGGGCGGATCTACTACGCCGATCTGGGCCGGTACGCCGTCCCGAACGACCTGTCGATCATCCGCGCGAAGACCAAGACGCGCGTCACGACCGGCCTCGCGCTCGGAACGACGGTGGAGGGCGAGGACCACCCGCGCATCTTCGGCATCTGGTTCCTCGACGGCGAGACCTGGAAGCTCGGGTACGACACCACCGAGATCCAGAAGGGCGTGCACGTGACGCCCGGGTTCACTGGCAGCGAGACCTGGGTGGTCTCGTTCCAGGGGCTGCTCCCGGGGCTCGAGGCGCACCGCGGCCAGACCGGCGCCACGGCCGGCGGCGGGACCTGGGTCGCCATGCAGGTCCCGGTGACCGGCTCGGGCGCCACGCCGTTCACCGAGGTGGTGCGCGTCTACGACCCCACGTTCGCCGTGCGGGTGGGGGACCTCGCCGAGATCTACGCCCCCGCCGTCGCGGGCTGTCCCAGCGACGCCGCCATCGAGGCCCGGGTGACGGAGCTCCTGCCGCCCGCCGACGCCTACCCGGGCGGCGCGCTCGCGCTCGAGCCGCTCGACGACCCGCGACCCAAGGTGAACACGGACGGCTCGGTCGGCCCGTGGCGCGACTGGCCCGCGTGCCTCCAGGCGCTCCGCGCAGGGGCCGTCGGCGTCCAGGCCCGCGTGCGCGCCTCGGGGCTCATGCTGACCGGGACCGCGAGCGGCTACGCCGGGCGGCCGGAGCTCGTGCCGGCGGCGGACGTCGCCACCACGCCCGACTTCGCGCTGCAGTACGAGGACGAGGACGCCCTCGCGGCGCAGTGCCCGCTCCTGCCCTGGCCGGCCGACTGGCGGACCCCGCCCGCCGGTTTCAGCACCTGCGACGCCGCGTGCCGGCTCGTCTGCGAGCGGCTGGTGCTGGCTCGCAAGGCGCGCCGCATCTACCACGTGTCCGACCAGTGTCACGGCACCGAGGCCGCCCCTGGCGACGACCTGGAGTGCTACCAGGCCTGGCCCGCGGCGCTCTATCCGTTCCCGCGGGCGAACGGGCCCGTCATCTCCTTCAAGGTCGGCTATCACGGCTCGGTGGCGGAGGGGGAGGTCTTCCCCGCGGACGACCACACGCTCTGGAGCCAGCTGCGGCTCCTGCAGACCTCCGCCGTCACCGTCAGCGGGATCGCCCCGAGCTCCCGCGGGCCGACCTCCCCGACCTCGACGGCCGCGGTCCTGCCGCTCGCCGTCTCGAGCTTCGATCGCAGCGCCATCGCCGGCGAGGCCGGCCTCTCCGCGGACACCCGGAAGCGTCTCCTCACCGAGGGCTACCGGTTCCTCGTCCCGTACGCGAACGACTTCGTGCTCGACTTCAGCCCGAGCGAGCCGGTGAACACCATCAAGGTGATCCGATGAGCTCGGCGGCGCGCGACGGGGGGCCTCGCGGGCGCCCGGGAGCGCTCGCATGAAGACGGTCCGGCAGGTCGCGATCGCCGACCACCTGTGGGAGGCGCTCGAGCGGATGGCGGAGGAGATGGGCTCCGACCGCGAGGCGCTCGTGAACCAGGCGGTCCACGTGTTCATGCGGCTCAACGGCTACGTGGTCCCCGGCAGCGTCGCCGCGACCACGCGCCCGGGGGCCCCGCCTCCGGCGGCCGGGGCGCCCGTGCTGCCGCGGGCCGAGCGCGCCGTCGTGGCGGAGCAGGTGCTCGACACGGCCGCGCGGCTCGAGCGCGAGATGCGCGCGCCCCCGCCGGTGCCGGCCGCCGTCGCGGCGGCTCCGGCCGCCTCGCCTGCGCCGTCGGCCGCGGCGGGCGTCGCGTCCGCGCTCGTGCTCGTGCGCGACGACGGCACCGAGGTGCCGGTCGCGAAGGATCGCTTCGTCATCGGCCGGGGACGGCACTGCGACCTCGTCGTGGACAGCGCGAAGGTGTCCCGCGAGCACGTCGCCATCGTGCGCGAGGGGCCGGGCTGGCTCATCGAGGACCTCGGCTCGTCGAACGGCACGTGGTTCCGGCGCGAGCGGATCGCCCGCCGGCGCATCGAGGACGGCGACGAGTACTTCGTGTGCGCCGAGCGGCTGCGCTGCGCGCTGCGGTGAGGCGTCCCTCGCGCGGGCCCTGGGCCGCGACGTTTCCGCCGCACCGCCTCGCGACTCGCGGGCGCGCCGCGTTTTCCCGCTGCCCGCGCCGGCGCGTGGGACTATCGTTCCGTCCCGCATGCCCACCCTGACGCTCATCGACGGCTCGGGCTTCGTCTTCCGCGCCTATCACGCGATCCCGCACCTCTCGACCACCCGCGGGACGCCGACCAACGCGGTCTACGGCTTCACGACGATGCTCCTCAAGGCGCTCCGCGAGCACGCGCCGACGCACGTCGCGCTCGTCATGGACGCGGGGCGCAAGAGCTTCCGGAACGAGATCGACCCCACCTACAAGGCGAACCGCCCCGAGGCGCCAGACGATCTGCGCGCGCAGTTCCCCCTCGTGCGGGAGGTGGCGGACGCCCTCGCCGTGCCGCGCATCGAGGAGGGAGGCGTGGAGGCGGACGACGTCATCGCCACGCTGGCGTGCCGCGCGCGCGAGCAGGGCTACGAGGTCGTGGTGGTCACGGGCGACAAGGACTTCGCGCAGCTCGTGGACGAGAAGCTCTCGCTCTACGACCCGATGGCCGAGGCGAGCGGCCGGGGCGGGTGGACCGGGCCCGCCGAGGTCGAGAAGAAGCTGGGGGTCCGGCCGGACCAGGTCGTCGAGTACATGGCGATCCTGGGCGACAAGATCGACAACGTGCCGGGGATCGCGGGCATCGGCGAGGTGACCGCCGCCGCGCTGGTGCGCCGCTTCGGCACCGTCGAGGAGATGCTGCGCCGGCCCGACGAGATCCCGGCGGCGGTCGCGCGCGGCGGCGAGAAGGTGAAGGAGAAGATCGTCGCGAACGCGGCGCGCATCCGGATGAACCGGGAGCTCGTGGCGCTGCGCTGCGACCTCACCCTCCCGCTCGCGCCCGAGGCGCTCGGGCGGAGACGTCCGGACGACTCGCGCGTGCGCGCGCTCTTCTCCGAGCTCGAGTTCTCCCGGCTCCTGAAGGACCTGCCCGCGCCCCCGCCGACGCCGCGCACGGAGCGCGCGGAGCTCGTCCTCGACGCGGCGGCGCTCGCGGACGCCGTCGCGGCGCTCACGGCCGCCCCCGCCGTGGGGCTCCGGCCCGTGCTCGCGGGGCCGGCCCCGCGCACGGATCCGGTGGTGGGCCTCGCGCTGGCGGGAGGCGGCAGGGCGTTCTACGTGCCGCTGCGCCACCGCTACCTCGGGGCGCCCGCGCAGCTCGGCGTGGAGGACGTGCGCGCCGCGCTGCGGCCGCTCCTGGAGGGCGACGCGCCGAAGCACACGCACGACCGCAAGGCGGTGCAGCACGCGCTCGCGGGGCTCGGGCTCACGCTCGCGGGGCCGGGGATGGACACCGAGCTCGCGAGCCGGCTGCTCCTCCCCACCCGGCGCGAGCACGCCCTCGCCGACGTCGCACGCGAGCGGATCGGCTGCGAGCTGCCGCGCGATCCGAGCGGCGGCGACGCCGCCCGCAAGAGCGAGCGGGTCGCGGTCGAGGGGATCGAGGTGGAGCGCGCCGGCGCGTGGGCCGCGCAGTGCGCCGCCTCGCTGCTCGACCTGGTCCCGGCGCTCGAGCGCGCGCTCGAGGAGGAGAAGGTCCTGCCCCTCTACCGGGACGTGGAGCGGCCGCTCGTGCCCGTGCTCTGGGAGATGGAGCGGGCGGGCATCCTCGTCGACCGCGGCGCCATGGAGGGCATGAGCGCCGAGTTCGGGCGCTCCATGCAGGACCTCGAGACCCGCATCCACGCGTCCGCCGGTCACCCCTTCAACATCGCGTCCACCCGCGAGCTCTCGCAGGTGCTCTTCACCGAGCTCGGCCTCCCCGTGCTGAAGCGGCTCAAGACCGGCCCGTCCACCGACCAGGACGTCCTCGAGAAGCTGGCCGAGCAGCACGAGCTGCCGCGGCTCGTGCTCGAGCACCGGGGGCTCTCGAAGCTCAAGGGCACCTACGTCGACGCGCTCCCTCAGCTCGTCGACCCGGCGGACAGCCGCATCCACACGACCTTCCACCAGGCAGGCGCGGCGACCGGGCGCCTCTCCTCGTCCGATCCGAATTTGCAGAACATCCCGGTGCGCACCGAGCTGTCGCGCCGCATCCGCGCGGCGTTCGTCGCCCCGGAGGGCGCCCGGCTCCTCTCGGCCGACTACTCCCAGATCGAGCTCAGGATCCTCGCGCACTACTCGCACGATCCCGCGCTCCTCGAGGCGTTCCGCGCCCGCGACGACGTTCACACGCGCACCGCCGCGGAGACGTTCGGCGTCGCGCCCGCCATGGTCACGTCGGACATGCGCCGCATCGCGAAGGTGCTGAACTTCGGGATCGCCTACGGCCTCTCCGCCTTCGGGCTCTCGCAGCGGCTCGACCTGCCGGGCGCGGAGGCGCAGGCGATCATCGACCGGTACTTCACGCGCTACGCCGGCGTGCGGCGCTGGGTCGAGAAGGCGGTGGAGGACGCGCGTGCGACGGGGGAGTCGCGCACGCTGTTCGGGCGCGTCCGCGCCATGCCTGAGATCGCGGCGCGGAACCCCGCGCTCCGCAACGCCGCGGAGCGCACGGCGATCAACACGCCGATCCAGGGCACGGCCGCGGACATCGTGAAGATCGCGATGATCCGCGTGCACGACGCGCTCGCGAGCGAGGGGCGCCGGGCCCGGCTGCTCCTCCAGGTCCACGACGAGCTCGTGCTCGAGGTCCCCGAAGGCGAGCTCGCGCCGGTCGAGGCGCTCGTCCGGCGCGAGATGTCCGGCGCGGCGGCGCTCGAGGTGCCGCTCGAGGTGGAGGTGGGGGTGGGGGGGAGCTGGGCGGAGGCGCACTGATTACGGCGCACGATCCCTGCCTGCTGGGGCTACGGCGCACGATGCCTGCCTGCGCCGGGCGGACTCGTCGCTCCGCTGCTCGGCGTACGGAAGCGGTCTCATTCATCACAACGGCAGGTACTCGCCGGACGAGCGGTGGGTGTTTCGACCGCGGTTTCAGTGCGCGTGCCGGATTTGGGCATCGACGGGGTCGGCGCACGCGCTCGTGCTCGACCCCGATGAACGCGGGGAGGCGGCGGAGCAGGCGAACGTCTCGTCGTGTCGGGCCGGGCGCGGCGACGGCATGATTTCGCGCGTGGTGCGTGCGGCCTTCTCGAAGGCGCCTCCGCAGCCGCACCGGAGCACGGGCTGGAGCGTCACGGACGGTCGGCCGTCTTCACCCATGGTGATAACTATCGCCAGCGGTAGTGCCGCCCGATGTCGCGGCATTCTCGCGAAGAGGCAGGGCGTCCCAGGTGCGGTGGGTGAAACATTTCCCGTTGACGCCTTCTCGCCTCGAGCGCGCTCCGGCATCGGAGCCGGCGCGGAAGGGCCGCTCTCGCGCACGCGCCTCGCGCGTGTCACGCGCGGAGACCGCGGAAAGGCATCGACGAGGGCGCAGCGGATAGCGCCGCGGGCAGGTGCTCACCCAGGAGAACGTGGACGACATCCTCGCTCGCGCCGCCTTCCGGACGCGGGCCGAGGTCGAGCACCTCGTCGTCTCCGTCCAGGCCCGCACCGCTCCGCGCGCAGGCGTCCGCAAGCTGGCCGAGCGCGCGCCCGCCGCAGCGAGCGCAGCGCTACCGCTCCCGGCGTCCGATGCAGGCGCCGAGGCGGCGCCAGTGGCCGGCCCTGCTGAACCGACCCTCGGCCCGGACCCCATCGCCGACTCGCGGCCTGCGCTCCCGCCCACCGTCGCGCAGCCGAAGCGAAGGGCCGAGACGCTCGCCGTCTCGGAGACGCACTGGTCGCTTCGGGTCACCCTCGACCGCGCCTGCAAGGAGGACCTCGAGACGCTCCGGTCACTCCTGTCGCACAAGGTTCCGGACGGCGACCTCGCGGCGGTGCTCCACGAGGCGATCCGCTGCGCCATCGAGAAGCACGGCAAGCGCAAGGGCGCTGCCGCGCCGGAGCGGAAGACGAAGGACGCGAAGGAAGGTTCGAAGGAGTGCGCGAAGGAGGGCTCCGAGGAAGGCTCGAACAGGGGCGCGAAGCAGGTCGCGGCGAAGCCGCCGGGGGCGAGGCCCACGATCCCGGCGATAGTTCGCCGCGCCGTGTGGAAGCGCGACGGCGGGCGCTGCGCCTGGGTCGGTCCGGACGGCTGCGGCTGTAACAGCCGTTGGAAGCTCGAGCTCGACCACATCCGACCCGTCGCCCTCGGGGGACTGTCGACGATCGACAATCTTCGGCTCGCCTGCCGAGCCCACAATCTTCTCCACGCAGAGAACACCTTCGGGCGCGAGCACATGGATCACTTCCGCCGCGACGCGAGCGCCGGGCCGACGCCGCTCTCTGGCGCTGGCGTGGCACCTCTGCGTCCCGTCATGCAGCTGGGGATGTGGGCGCCGTGACGCTGCGGCCGCCAGCGGAGTTGGCCGACCTCCGGCGAACCGGGTTGGGTTCACATGGCCGCGCGGCTAGAGCGACGACTCGCCGCTCGGTGCTACCCGGCTTCCGAACCTTTACGCCCCATCGGGTGACGCTCACCGCTCTGCGCCCGCAGTGCTCCGCGCGGAGCCTTCCCGGTGCGCGCGTGCCAACCCCGTCGTTGCCCAGCCGGAGCGTGCGATTCCCCGCTCGTCCGACCGAAGCCGCTCCCCCCCCTCCGGTCAGCAGCCGAAGATGTGACGGATCCTCAAACGCAAGCAGTACGCCTGCGCGGCTGCGCTCCTCGTGCGCCCGGCTCGGCGACGGGCTCGTGCGCCTGCGAGTGGCCGTGCTCGGTGGTGCTGGCTCTACGGTAAACGACCCCGCCTGCGACGGGCTCGTGCCCCTGCGTTCTGCTCGACTACGCGAGGATGAGAGCGAGCGGGCCCGGAGCGCTCTGAACGTCCGCTACTCGTCCGCGGCCTTCCGGCGCGAGGGGATGTACTGGACGGTCTCCTCGCGGGCAGGCTCGCGGAACGCCTCGATGAGCTTCAGGTGGCTCTCGGCGAGGGTCCGCACGTTCGCCTCGAACTGGACGCGCTGGCGCTTCAGCTCGTTGATGTCGTCGACGATGCGGAGGAAGCGCTGGTGCGCGCCCTGGACGATCTTCTCGGCCTGGAGCTCGGCGTCCGAGATCGTGATCTCCGCCTCCTTGCGGGCGGACTCGCGGATCTCCTCGGAGGCCCGCTGGGCCGTCACGAGCGTCTCCTGGAGCGCGCGCTCGCGGCTCCTGAACTCCGCGATCTCCTCGGCCTTGCGGCGGTCCTCCTCGCGCAGCGCGAGGTTCTCCTTCACGAGCGACTCGAACTCGGTCGCCACGAGGGCGAGGAACGCCTCGACCTCCTCGGGGGAGGAGCCGCGGAACACCTTGGAGAACTGCTTCTGAGTGATGTCGAGGGGCGTGATCTTCATTGGGGGCGCGCTCCGGTGGGTCATGATACCGACCCATCCGCGGCTGTCCATTTCGCCCGGCCCACCTCGGCCCACAGGTTGGCCGGCGCGGTTCCCCGTCCGGTCGCTATGATCCCTGCCCGTCGAGGCTCCCACGATGGACTCGTCCGCCGGCCAGATCCTGCTCGCTGCGGTGACGCTCGCCGCGGCGGCGGTCGCGGTGGCGCTCGGCGTCGCGCTCCGGCGGGTCTCCAGGGCGAGGAGCACCCTCGAGCGCGAGGGCGGGACGCTGCGCCGGGAGGCGGAGACGGCCCGTCGCGAGCTGGACGCCGAGCGGCAGCGCGCGAGCGAAGAGCGAGCGCGGCTCGAGGCGAGGGAGCGAGGTGCGCGCGCGGAGGCGGAGCGTTCGGATCGCGCGAAGGACGAGTTCGTCTCCACCGTCTCGCACGAGCTGCGCACGCCCCTCAACGCCGTGCTCGGCTGGGCGCGGCTCCTCCGGCTCGGCAAGCTCGACGCGACCGCGGCCGCGCGCGGGATCGAGACCATCGAGCGGAGCGCCCAGGCGCAGGCGCAGATCGTGGACGACCTGCTCGACGCGTCGCGCATCGTGCGGGGCCAGCTGCGGCTCGACGTGCGTCCCGTCGAGCTCGTGCCGGTCATCGAGGCGGCGCTCGAGGCCGTCCGTCCTGCCGCGGCGGCGCGGAGCATCTCGATCGCGGCGGTGCTCGTGCCGCGCGCCGGGCCGGTGGCGGGCGATCCGGGGCGGCTGCAGCAGGTCGTCTGGAACCTGCTCTCGAACGCCATCAAGTTCACGCCGCCCGGCGGTCGCGTGGAGATCCGGCTCGCGCGCGAGGGGGACGAGGTGACCATCCACGTGCGCGACACGGGCGCGGGGCTCGACCCGGCGTTCCTGCCGCACCTCTTCGAGCGGTTCCGCCAGGCGGACTCGTCCTCGACGCGCGCCCACGGGGGGCTCGGCCTCGGCCTCGCGCTGGTGCGGCACCTCGTGGAGGCGCACGGCGGCTCCGTCTCCGCGTCGAGCGACGGCCCGGGGCGGGGCGCGACGTTCGCCGTGCGGCTGCCCATCTCGCCTCAGCGGCCCCGGCGAACGTCGGAGACGGCTCCGGCGCCGCCGACCGGGCCGCGCGAGCTTCGGCCGCTCGCGGGGCTCGAGCGCGTGCGGGTGCTCGTCGTCGACGACGATCCCGACACCCTCGACGTGGTCCGTCAGGTGCTGGAGGCGGCCGGCGCCCTCGTGACCGCGGCGGCGTCCGCGCGCGAGGCGCTCGCGGCGCTCTCCGCGCGCCCTCCCGACGTGCTCCTGTCGGATCTCGGCATGCCCGGGGAGGACGGGTACGCGCTCATCCGCAAGATCCGCAGCCTCGAGGCGACGCGCGGCGGGCGCGTCCCCGCGGCCGCGCTCACCGCCTACACCCAGGCGGAGGATCGGACGGAGGCGCTGCTCGCGGGCTTCCAGGTCTACCTCGCGAAGCCGGTGGAGCCCGCGGAGCTGACCGCGGCGGTCGCCCGGCTCGCGGGGCGGATGAACTGATCCCCTCTCGCCGGTGCGCAGCGCGCGCGGCGGCCGCCCGGCGCGCCCCTTATGTTATCTTCCGCGCCGCGTCATGCCGTTCTCCGAGCTCATCGCGCAGGATCGCGCCGTGTCCTCGCTGCGATCCGCCCTGCGGCGCGGCGCGCTCCACCACGCGTACCTGTTCGGTGGTCCGGAGGGCGTCGGGAAGGCGACGGCGGCCCGGCTCCTCGCGCAGGCCGCGAACTGCGAGGCCCCGGCGCCAGAGGGCGGGAGCCGCGACGACGCCTGCGGCACGTGCGGGCCGTGCCGGAAGATCGCGCGCGGCGTCCACCCGGACGTGCTCGTGCTCCACGAGGAGCGCGTGATGGCCAAGGCCGGGAGGTGGGATCCGAAGGGCGGCCGCGCGCCCTCCAAGGACATCGTCGTGGACCAGGTGCGGGACGTGGTGGACCGCCGCCTCGCCCTGAAGCGCTTCGAGGGGCGCCGCCGGTTCGTCGTCCTCGATCCCGCCGACGCGATGAACCCTCAGGCCCAGAACGCGCTCCTCAAGACGCTCGAGGAGCCGCCCGACGACACGACGCTCGTGCTCGTGGCGTCGAGCCCCGACGCGCTCCTGCCCACAATCCGCTCGCGCTGCCTGCGCGTGCCGTTCGCGCCGCTGCCGGCGGCGGCGGTCGCGGCGCGGCTCGAGGCGGAGGGCCGGCCTGCCGGGGAGGCGCGGCTCGCGGCCGCGCTCGCGGGGGGCTCGCTGGCGCGCGCCCTCGCGCTCGACGCGGAGACGCTCGCCGCCGAGCGGGACGCGGTGCTGGCCGCCGCCGCCCTCGATCCCGCCGACGCAGGCGCCTGGCTCGCCTTCGCGCGCGAGCACGGCGACGACCGCGAGAGCGCGGCCGAGCTGTGCGCGCTCCTCGCGGTCTGGCTGCGGGACGTCCTGGCGGCGCGCGCCGGAGCCGCCGAGCTCGCCCTCGGGGATCTCGCCGAGGCCACCCGGCGCGCCGCCGCGGCGCTCTCGCCCGCGGAGATCGTCCGGCGACGCGAGGAGGTCCAGAAGACCGCCGCCGCCCTGCGCCAGAACGCGTCGGCGACCCTCGCACTCGAGCGCATGCTCATCGCGTGGTTCCATGGCCGGGGGTAGGGGGACGGCGCCGCGCGGCGCGGCGGGCGCCACGCTCGAGACCTGCCTCGCGGACGTCCGCGGCGGGGCGCCGCGTCCCGTCTACCTGCTCGACGGCGACGCGTTCCTCGCGCTGCGCGCGGCGCGCGAGCTCGCCTCGGCGCTCGTCCCGGAGGCGCAGCGCGCGCTGAACCTCGTCGAGCTCGACCCCGCCACCTCGCCCGCCGAGGTCGCGGCCGAGCTGTCCACCGGCGGCCTCTTCGGCGGCGGCAAGGTCGTGCTCCTCCACGAGCCGGCGTTCCTCACCTCGAAGGAGGACGCGGAGGACGCGTTCCGGCGCGCGAAGGACCAGTGGGCGAAGGGCGCCCAGCGCGACGCGGCGCGGCGGCTGCTCGCGCTCGCCGCGAAGGCGGGCTGGTCCTCGAAGGACCTCGCGCCGGACCGGGGGATCGACCACGCCGCGCTCGCGGCGGATCTCGGCGTGCCGGAAGGCGCTTACGACGCGGCGTTCGTGGAGGGGGCGGCGCGGTTCGCGGCGGAGCGCGAGCTCAAGGTCTCGAAGGACGACGCGTCCGCGCTCGACGCCGCGCTCGAGCGGGGCTTCGCCCGCGGCCACGTCCTCGTCGTCGCCGCCGGCAAGGTGGACGGGCGGCTCCCGCTCGTGAAGCGGCTCGCCGCGGCCGGGCGCCGGGTCACGATCCAGCTGGAGAAGGAGGGCACGTGGGACGCGCAGCGGCTCGTCCTCGGCCCCGTGCTCGAGTCGCTCCTCGCGGGGACCGGCAAGCGCGTCGACCGCGCCGGCGAGGCCCGGCTCGCGGCGCTCGTCGGCGAGGACGCGCGCACGCTCGCCTCCGAGGTCGCGAAGCTCGCCGCCTACGTCGGCGACCGGAAGGTCATCGGCGCGGAGGACGTCGACGCGGTGGTGACCCGCGTCGCCTCGGATCCCTTCTTCGCGCTCGGCAACGCCGTCGAGGCCCGCGACCTCCCGCAGGCGCTGGGCGTGCTCGAGCGCGCGATCGCGGACGGCGGGAGCCCGTTCATGCTGCTCGGCTCGCTCGCGAGCACCGTCCGGCGGATGATCGTCGAGCGGGAGCGCGCGCGCCGCGCGGTGGGCGACCGGCGCATCGGCTCGGCGCGGGAGTGGGAGGCCGAGGTCTTCCCGCTCGTCCCCGAGGACGAGGCGAAGGGCAAGAAGCCCTACGGGTTCTGGATGAAGTACCAGGCGGCGCTGCGCTTCTCGCGGGCCGAGCTGCTCGACGGCCTCGCCGCGCTCGCGGAGGCGGACGTCGCCATGAAGAGCGGGCAGGACGGGCGGATCCGCCTCGAGCGCGTCCTCCTCGGCCTGCTCGCCAGCGGACACATCGAAAGGAGCCACCCTTGAGCCAGCGTCTCCTCGTGACGAGCGCGCTCCCTTACGCGAACGGGTCGATCCACCTCGGCCACCTCGTCGAGTACATCCAGACCGACGTCTACGTGCGGTTCCGGCGGGCGTGCGGCGACCACGTCACCTACGTCTGCGCGGCCGACTCCCACGGCACGCCCATCGAGCTGAACGCCGCGAAGGCCGGGATGACGCCGAAGGCGTTCGTCGAGAAGTACCGCGCCGAGCAGCACCAGGACTTCGCCCGGTTCGGGGTCGAGTTCTCGACGTATTACACGACGGACTCGCCCGAGAACGCGCGCTGGGCGTACCGCGTCTACGACGCCCTCAAGGCGAAGGGGCTCATCTACAAGCGCTCGATCGAGCAGCTCTACTGCGAGACCGACCGGCGCTTCCTGCCCGACCGCTTCGTGAAGGGCACCTGCCCGAAGTGCGGCGCGAAGGACCAGTACGGGGACGTCTGCGAGGTCTGCGGAACGACCTACGACCCCCGCGACCTCATCGACCCGCGCTGCGCGATCTGCGGCAGCACGCCCGTCGTGCGCTCGTCGGACCACGCCTACGTGGATCTGAAGAAGGCCCAGGGGATCATCCGCGCGTGGGTGGAGGAGGAGGGGCACCTCGAGCCGGGGGTGCGGGAGCAGGTGAAGGGCTGGCTCGCCGACCTTCAGGACTGGTGCATCACGCGCGACGCGCCTTACTTCGGGTTCCCGGTGAAGGATCCGGAGTTCGCCGGCAAGTTCCTGTACGTCTGGGTGGACGCCCCCATCGGCTACCTCTCCTCGGCGGAGCACTACTTCACGGAGGAGGCGCCGGAGGGCGAGCGGCTCACCGCGGCCGAGTTCGAGCGCCGCTACCTCGCCGAGGGCGCGGACGCGCGCCTCGAGCACTTCATCGGCAAGGACATCCTGCGCTTCCATGCGGTGTTCTGGCCGGCGATGCTCTGGGCGGCCGGCCTGAAGCGGCCGGACCGGATGCCGGTGCACGGGCACCTCACCGTGAACGGCGAGAAGATGTCGAAGACCCGCGGGAGCTTCATCACCGGACGCACCTACCTCGACTCGGGCCTCGACCCCGAGCTGCTCCGCTACTTCTACGCGGCGAACCTCGGGCCGAGCGTGCAGGACCTCGACCTCGCGCTCGACGAGTTCCGCAACCGCGTCAACGCCGACCTCGCGAACAACGTCGCGAACCTCGCCTCGCGCGTCGCGGCGCTCGTCCCCCGCGCGGGGGCGCCGCTCGCGGAGGCCCCGGAGCCGGCGCTCGTCGAGGTGACGCGCACGGCCCTCGCGCAGGCGCGCGCCGCGTACGGCGCGCTGGAGTACCGCGAGGTGGTCCGCGCGGCGAACCAGGTGGCGGACCGCTGCAACAAGCGGCTCCAGGAGGCGAAGCCCTGGGAGGATCCGGCCTCGGCGGCGAGCCGGGCGCTCCTGTACTCCTGCGCCAAGGCGCTCCGCGGCATCGCCACGATCCTCTGGCCGGTGATGCCGCGCTTCTGCGACGGCCTCGCCGCGGCGTTCGGGCAGGAGCGGCCGGCGCGCTGGGACGAGGGCTTCGATGCCTTCGCCGGCGGCCCCGTCGCCGTCGCCGCGAAGCCCCCCCAGATCGCGCGCCTCGACGCGAAGCAGGTGGAGAAGCTCATCGTGGTGCCGCCCGAGGCGAAGGCGCCGCCTCCCAAGGTGGCCAAGGCGACGAGTCCCGCGGAGACCGCCACCAAGGCGAGCGCGAAGCCGGCGCCGCCTCCGCCCCCGGGCGTCATCCAGTACGACGACTTCGCCAGGCTCGAGCTCCGCGTGGCCCTCGTGCGCGCTGCCGAGAAGGTCCAGGGGGCGGACAAGCTCCTGAAGCTCACCGTCGAGGCCGGCGATCCCGAGCCGCGCACCATCGTCGCCG
Organism: Anaeromyxobacter sp. SG17; assembly: GCF_022690695.1. Taxonomy (NCBI): domain Bacteria; kingdom Pseudomonadati; phylum Myxococcota; class Myxococcia; order Myxococcales; family Anaeromyxobacteraceae; genus Anaeromyxobacter; species Anaeromyxobacter sp. SG17. Next base: position 37,221 of record NZ_JALCYX010000027.1, on the reverse strand, counting down.
GCATCGCGCAGGCGTACCCGGATCCCGGCGCGCTCGTCGGCAGGCGGATCGTCGTCGTCGCGAACCTGGCGCCGCGCCCGCTGCGCGGCATCACCTCGCAGGGCATGCTCCTCGCCGCGGGCGAGCCGCCGAACCTGTCGGTGGTGACGGTCGCCGACTCGATCGCGCCCGGGACGCGCGTGAAGTAGGGCGGGGGCGACGCGCGGCCGGGGAGGGCAGGGGAGACGGATCGCATGGGGCTCATCGACTCTCACGCCCACCTCGACTACGAGGACTACGCCCAGGACCTCGACGGCGTCGTCGCGCGGGCGCGCGCCGCCGGGCTCGAGCGCGTCGTCTGCGTGGGGCTGTGGCGCAAGCCTGGAGACTTCGGCAACGCGCTCGAGCTCGCGACCCGCGATCCCGGCTTCTTCAGCGCGACGATCGGCGTCCACCCGCACGAGGCCGCGCGCGTCCCGGAGGAGGACTGGGCGACCGCGGCCCGGCTCGCGGCGGACGCACGCGTCGTCGCGGTCGGGGAGACCGGCCTCGACTACCACTACGACCACTCGCCCCGCGAGGATCAGCGCGCGGGGTTCCGCCGCTCGATCCGCATGGCGCGCGCCGCGGCGAAGCCGCTCGTCGTCCACGTGCGCGAGGCGGACGCGGACTGCGCGGCGATCCTCCGCGAGGAAGGGGTGCCGGCCGCGGGCGGGGTCATCCACTGCTTCACCGGCGACGTGTCCGCCGCGCGCGCCTACCTCGACCTCGGCCTCCTCATCTCGGTCGCCGGGGTCGTGACGTTCAAGACGGCGGACGCGATCCGCGAGGCCGTGAGGATCGTCCCGCGCGACCGGCTCCTCGTCGAGACCGACAGCCCGTTCCTCGCGCCGGTGCCCTTCCGCGGGAAGCGCAACGAGCCCGCCTACGTGGTGAAGACCGCGGAGAAGGTGGCGGAGCTGTGGGGCGCGACGCTCGACGAGGTCGCGGCCGCGACGACGGCGAACGTGCGGCGCCTGTTCCGGATCTGACCGGGGGCTGCGCCCCCCGCCCCGCCGAGCGAAGCTCCGCGCGCACGTGCGCCCCGGCGGACTCGCTTTGCTCGCCTGTTCGCGAATTGATCGTTGAGGCTACCCGCCCCAGCTGCCCCACTCGTCCGCGACGTCGCCCGGCTCCCCGGGCCGGTTCCGCTCGCGCCACTCCTGGAGCTCCCAGCCCCGGCGCTGGGCGAACGCGCGGAACGGCGCCTTGGGGTTCACGACCACCGGGTTCCCCACCGCCTCGAACAGCGGCACGTCGGCGATGGAGTCGGAGTAGAGCCAGCTGCGCGACGGGTCGAGGTCCCACTTCTCGAGCACCGCCTCCACGGCCGCGCGCTTGCCCTCGCGGAACACGACCGGCGGGACGATCTGGTCCGTCACCTTGCCGTCCACCACGCGCGTGCGGGTCCCGATCGCCGCGTGGACGCGCAGGTGCCGGCCGATCTCGTCCACCACGTACTGCGGCGACCCGGACGCGATGAGGACGAAGTGGCCGGACAGCAGGTGCCGGCGGATGTGGCGCATCGCGCCGGAGGTGATGCGCCTGCGCAGGTGGCGCTCGAAGCAGGCGTGCGCGTGGGCGCGGAGGTCGTCGGCGTAGAGGCCCTGCTGGCAGCGCGAGCCGACCTCGACCATGTCCTGCTCGGTCAGCCGGTGGCGGGCGTACTCGTAGATGATGCGCGGGATCCGCGCGCGCATCTCCGGCCGCATCACCTTCTGGTTGTACAGGTACCAGGTGAAGATCGTGCCGGCGTTCCCGTCGAGGAGCGAGTCGTCGACGTCGAAGATCGCCGCCGTGCGGCCGAACGGAACCATCAGGGAGCCCCCGCGCGCCCGGTCGTCGGGCGCACGGGGGCGATTGTACGCGCGTCAGGGCGCTTACGTGCCCTGCTTCGGCTCGGCCGCGGGGGCGTCGGCCGGGGCGGCAGACGCCTGCTCGGGTGCGGAGTCCACCGGCGCGGTCTCCGGAGCGGCCTCCACGGGAGCGGAGGCCGGCGTGGCCGGCTCCTCGGCGTGAGGAGGCGCCTCCGCCTTGCCGGTGTCCTCGAGCTTGGCAGCGAGCGCGGCGAACGGGTTGTGCGTCAGGTTCTTCTTCTCGGGCGGGCGATGCGGCCCCTTGTCGCCGGGGAGCCGCGGCCCCGTGTAGCCCCGCTTCTTGTCGCCGAAGCCGCCGGGCCCGCGGTGCTCGCCGGGGCCGCCGCGGTGCTCGCGCGGGCCGCGCTCGGGGCGCGCCTCGCGCACGGCGCCCTCGGGCCGCGCCTGTGCCTCCGCCGTACGCGGCGCCGGGGCGCCCTCGGCCGGCCTCGCCTCGCCCTGCGCGGGCGGCGGCCGCGGCGCGGGCGCGCGCTTCTCGCGCGGCGGCTTGTTCCGCTTCGGTCCGCCGCCGGCGCCGCCGCCCTCGCGCGGCACGTAGATCACGGGCGTCATGAGCTCCGCCGGCGGCCCCTTCTTCTCGGCCTGCACGGTGGGGAGCTGGCCCCGCCAGATCTGCTGCTCGTAGACGTTGTCCGACGAGGTCCAGCGCTTCGAGCCGGACTCCTTGGCCATCAGGTTGAGCCAGGAGTTCACGCGGCTGTCGAGCTCGTCGATGTAGTGGGTGAGCAGCGCCTCGAGCGTCATCGGCGGCTTCGGCGAGCCGTACTCGAGCCGGCCGTGGTGCGCGAGGACCATGTGCACGACGTGGTGCTCGAGGTCGCGCGGCACGCCCACGCGCCGGGCCTTGTCGTGCACCCACTGCGCGGTCATGACGAGGTGGCCCACCAGCCGGCCCTCGTCGGTGTACTCGGCGTTCCGATCGCCCTGGATCTCGCGGATCTTGCCGAGGTCGTGGAAGAACGCGCCGGCGACGAGCATGTCGCGGTCCACCTGCGGGTAGTGGTCGGCGATCCGGTGCGCGAGCTTGAGCGACGAGACGGTGTGCTCGAGCAGGCCGCCCGCGTAGGCGTGGTGGACGGACTTCGCGGCGGGGGCGCGGCGCATGCGGCTCGCGACGTCCTCGTCGTCCACGAACGCCTTCACGAGGCTCTTCAGGTGCGGATCGACGATGACGTCGACGATGCCGACGAGCTCCTTCCAGAGCGCGTCCTCGCCCTCGCTCGGCCCCGGCTTCTCGGGCTTCTTGGGCTCCGGCGGCGGCGCCCACACGAACTCCGCCGCGTCGAGCGCCGTGGCGTCGGCGACCTTGGCCGCCGTCTCGATCTTGAGCTGGGGCTTGCCCTGGAACGCGCCGATGGGGCCCTCGACCTCGACGTAGTCCTTCTCGTCGAAGAGCCCCGAGAGCTCGTCCACGCGCTCGAACGCGCGGGCCTCGAGCTCCCCCGTCTTGTCCTGGAAGGTGACCGACAGGTACGTCTTGCCGCTCTTCGCGGTGGGCACCGCCTTGCGAGCGACGAGGAAGACGCTCTTCAGCCGCTCGCCCTCCTTGACGTCCTTGACCCAGATCTTGTCCATGGTGCGCGCAAGCTAGCTCAGGCCCGCGCCCGAGACAACACGGATTCCGGCCGGTTCCGGGCCTCTTCGCGCGGCGCGCGCGGTCCTGGACTTCCCCCCGGCCGGGTGGCCGGAGGGCGGCGCGCGCGAGGAGGGGAACGCGGCGCGCGCCCCGGTTAAACTGGAGACGCATGCGAATCGATCGCGAGCACGACGCCCTCCTCGCCGTCGACCTGCAGCACGACTTCCTGCCGGGCGGCGCCCTCGCCGTCGAGGACGGCGACGCCATCGTCGCGCCGATCGCGCGGCTCGCGCCGCGCTTCGCGACGGTGGTGGCGACGCAGGACTGGCACCCGCCGGGACACGTCTCGTTCGCGTCGGCCCATCCCGGCGCGAAGCCCTACGAGACGATCGCCCTCGCGCAGGGGCCCCAGGAGCTCTGGCCGGACCACTGCGTGCGCGGCAGCCGCGGCTCGGCCCTCCACCCGGAGTTCCCGGACGTCGCGGCCACGATGATCCTGCGCAAGGGCATCCACCTCACGGTGGACTCCTACAGCGCGTTCCGGGAGAACGTCGGGCCGGACGGGCACCGCCCCACCACCGGCCTCGGCGCGTGGCTCGCCGCGCGCGGCGTGCGGCGCGTGTTCCTGTGCGGCCTCGCGCGAGACTTCTGCGTGCTCTGGTCCGCGGAGGACGCGGCGGCCGAGGGTTTCGAGACCTTCGTGCTCGACGACCTGACGCGCGCGGTCTTCCCGGAGCGCCGGACCGAGATCGACCGCGCGTTCGCCCGGGCGGGCGTCCGCCTGGTGCGCTCCTCGGAGCTCGACACCGCCTAGCTCGGGCGGCCGCGCGAGCGTCCCGTTTGCGCTCCGCGCGGGCACGTCGAACCTTTCCCGTGGGGAGGGCGATGCGCGCGCTCGTCTACGAGGGGCCGTACCGGGTGCGGGTGAGGGACAAGCCCGCGCCTCGGATCGAGCACCCGGATGACGTCATCCTGCGGGTCACCCGCGCCGCGATCTGCGGCTCGGACCTGCACCTCTTCCACGGGATGGTCCCGGACACCCGCGTCGGCACGACGTTCGGGCACGAGTTCACCGGGGTGGTCGAGGAGATCGGGTCGTCGGTCCGCGGCGTGCGCGCAGGCGACCGGCTCGTCGTGCCCTTCAACATCTCGTGCGGCACCTGCTTCTACTGCGAGCGCGGGCTGTACGGCGACTGCGAGTCCTCGAACCCGATGAACGACCTCGCCTCGGGCGTGTTCGGCTACTCGCACACGACCGGCGGCTACGACGGCGGCCAGGCGCAGTACGTCCGGGTGCCGTTCGCGGACGTGGGCCCGATGAAGATCCCCGACGACCTCGACGACGAGGACGTGCTCCTCCTGTCCGACGTGCTGCCCACGGGCTACCAGGCCGCGGAGATGGGCGCGATCCGCCAGGGCGACGTGGTGGCGGTGCTCGGCTGCGGGCCGGTGGGGCTCGTGGCGGCGCGCTCCGCGTGGCTCCTCGGCGCGTCGCGGGTGGTGGCGGTCGACCGGATCGAGGCGCGGCTCGGGTTCGCCGAGCGCTGGGCCGGCGCCGAGACGATCGACCTTCGGCGCGAGCACGATCCCATCGCCGCGCTGAAGGCGCTGAAGGGCGGGCACGGTCCGGACGTGGTCGTCGACGCGGTGGGGATGGAGGCCTCCGGCTCGGCGTGGCAGACGCTCGTCGGGCGCAAGCTGAAGCTCGCGCCCGGATCGTCGATCGCGCTCCACTGGGCGATCCACTCGGTCCGCAAGGGCGGGACCGTCTCGATCGTCGGCGTGTACGGCCCGCCCGCGAACCTCGTCCCGATCGGCGTCGCGATGAACAAGGGCCTCACCTTCCGGATGGCCCAGGCGAACGTGAAGCGCTACATGCCGCACCTGCTCGAGCACGTCCGCGCGGGCCGGCTCGACGGCAAGGGGCTCATCACGCACCGGTTCCCGCTCGAGCGCGCGCCGGAGGCATACGACCTCTTCGACGCGAAGGCGGACGGCTGCGTGAAGTGCGTGCTCGTGCCGAGCGCGTAGAGGGGGAGGAGATGGACGACGCGGGTCGAGTGAACGTCTCCGGCGCGGGCATCGACGGCGCCACGGGCGTGCGTCCGGGCGTGCCGCGCGAGCGGCGCGCACCGGACCCCGGCGCGCACTGGGACAGGCCCGAGCAGCAGCACGACCTGACGCCGCTCGCGCGGTCGGGGCTCCTGCACGCGACGCCGGTGTTCGGCACCGCCGCGCCGCCGCGAGCGCTCTCCGGCGCGGTGCGGCGCCTCGCGTATCGCGTGCCGGAGCACCGCGCGACGCGCTGGGCGCTCCTGCTCGCGGGCGACAGGCTCGACGTGATCGAGCACCGCCTCGCGGCGGGCCTCTGGCTCCTGCCCATCGCGGCGGCGCTCGCAGTCGGCTACGTGGGCGTGTCTCGCGCGCTGAGGCGGTGAGGTGTCGAGGCGGGGACTGCGCCCCCGAACCCGCGGCGGCTCTGGACGTGGAGCCCCATTCGGCGCTGCGCAAGGCGTGCGTCACCTGCTCGGCCGCACGCAAACTCTGGCGGGTACATCGCGGAATCACGCGGGATTCCTGGAGGCACGCCTCGTGAAGAGGGGCGGACCCCATGAGTCGTATCGAGGCGGAGGCGCGCGAGGTCCTGCTGCGTCGCCGCCGCTCACTCAGCCAGGGAACGTCCCACGCCGCAGCGGATCCCGCCGCGCGCTGGACGGACTACGAGGCCATGCCCGATCCGGTCTCGGAGCTGGCCCGGCGGGAGCTCGCCGACATCGACGCGGCGCTCGCGCGGATCCAGGAGGGGAGCTACGGCCGCTGCCTCAACTGCGGCGGCCCGCTGGGCCTGCAGCGCCTCCGCGCGATCCCCGAGGCGCGCTACTGCCTGGCCTGCAGCGGCCACGTGCACCTCCTGGATTGACGCGGCGCTTCAAGCGAAATCGCAGGCCGGTCCGGGCGGTTGTAGAGGTAGTCACTCCCGCCCGCAGGCGTCGTCGTGTAGCGCTCCAGGCGGGGGCCTGCTATTTCACCCGCCCGTGTTGCCCGAGATCGCACAGCGCGAGCCGACGCTCGCTTACTCGCTTGGCGACGCGCTCTACCTGAACCTGACGAGCGCCTGCACCCTCGCGTGCGTCTTCTGTCCGAAGATCCGCGACGACGACTGGACGGTGGGCGGGTTCGACCTCCGCCTCGCCCGCAACCCGAGCGCGGACGAGGTCTGGGAAGCGGCCGTGCACGCCGGGATCGCAGGGCGATCCGAGGTCGTCTTCACCGGCCTCGGCGAGCCGACGCGACGGCTCGCCGTCCTGCTCGAGGTCGCTCGCAGGCTGCGGGCAGCGGGCGTGGAGCGCGTGCGGGTCGACACCGACGGGCTGGCGTCCCTGCGCGAGGGCTACGACGTCGCTCCCGCGCTCGCGGCCGCTGGGATCTCGGCCGTCTCGGTCTCGCTCAACGCGGCGGACCCCGCGACCTACGCACGGATCTGCCCGAGCCGGTACGGCGAGGCGGCGTACGAGTCCGTGAAGGCTTTCATCCGCAGCGCGGTGCGCTGCATCCCGGATGTGGCGGCGAGCGCGGTTGCGCTCCCCGGCCTGTCCGAGGAGGCGTGCCGGAGCGTGGCCGAGTCACTCGGGGCCCGGTTCCGGTGGAGACCCTTCGACCGGCTCGGTCGGGTCGAGGGGGCCGGCTCGCTCCCCCAGGGAAGCGCGTGAGCCAGGCGGGGTTGGTAAGCGGCTTTGTCCCGTAGGATTGGGGACTTGCGTCGAGATCTGGTGGATCTCGCGCGCAGGATCATGCATAACGTGCGGCATCCTGCACGGTTTGCGCTTGGCGTGAGGCAACGGTGAACATTCCGAACACGGCCGGCCGCTCGGGGAAAGAGCGGATCCTCGTCGTCGACGACGAGCAAAACGCGCGCGTCGCGCTCAGGACCATCCTCACCGAGGAGGGTTACGAGATCGCGGAGGCGGCGGATGGCGAGGAGGCGCTCGCGCTGCTGCCGGGGTTCGCCCCCGCGGCGGTCCTCGCGGACGTGCGGATGCCGCGCATGGACGGCATCACGCTCCTCAAGCGGGCGCGCGAGCAGGGCTCCGACGCGGTGTTCGTCATGATGACCGCCTTCGCGAGCGTCGAGGCGGCGGTCGAGGCCATGCGGGCCGGGGCGGAGAACTACCTCGTCAAGCCGCTCGACGTGAACGCCGTCATCGTCGTGCTCGAGAAGGCGCTCGAGAAGCTCCGGCTCCAGCGAGACACGGCGAACCTGCGCGAGCGCGTCCGCGAGCGCTACCGGTTCCACAACATCGTCGGCGACGCCCCGGAGCTGCAGGCCGTCTACGAGGTCGTCAAGCGCGCCGCGCCGACCCGCGCGACCGTCCTCATCCTCGGCGAGTCCGGCACCGGCAAGGAGCTCATCGCGCAGGCGCTCCACGAGGAGTCGCCGCGCTCCGACAAGCCGTTCATCAAGGTGAACTGCGCGGCGCTCTCCGAGACCCTCCTCGAGTCGGAGCTCTTCGGGCACGAGAAGGGCTCCTTCACCGGCGCCATCGGCCGCAAGGAGGGGCGGTTCGAGCTCGCCGACGGCGGGACGCTGTTCCTCGACGAGATCGGCGACATCTCGCCCGCGCTCCAGATCAAGCTCCTGCGGGTCCTGCAGCAGAAGGAGTTCGAGCGCGTCGGCGGCACGCAGACCATCAAGGTGGACGTGCGGCTCGTCGCGGCCACGAACCGCGATCTCGCCGCCGAGGTGAAGGCGGGGAAGTTCCGCGAGGATCTCTACTACCGGCTGAACGTGGTCGCGGTGACGCTGCCCCCGCTGCGCCAGCGCAAGGGCGACATCCCCGCGCTCGTCTCCCACTTCATCGACAAGTACGCGAAGGCCTACGGCAAGGAGATCCGCGGCCTCGCGCCGGGCACGCTGAACGCCCTCCTCTCGCACGACTGGCCCGGCAACGTGCGCGAGCTCGAGAACGTCGTCGAGCGGGCCGTCGTGCTCTGCAAGGCGACCGAGCTCACCGCGGACGACCTGCCGCCGACCTTGCGCGGGCCGCGGCCGCGCGAGCGGTCCCCGGGCGCCCTCATCCCCGGCGCGACGCTCTACGAGATCGAGCGCGAGGCCATCCTCCGCACCCTCGAGATGGTCGGGGGCTCGACCTCGCGCGCGGCCGAGATCCTCGGGATCAGCGTCCGCAAGATCCAGTACCGGCTGAAGGAGTACGCCTCCGGAAACCGCGAGCCCCGCGAGCACGGGGAGCTCGAGGCGGAGAAGGCGGAAGGGGCGGAGTAGGGCAGGCGGCCCGCCCGCCGGGCGCGACCTCAGCGCCCGCGCGGAGCCGCCGCGACTGACGCGGCCATCGTCGCCAGGAACGCCTCCGGCCGGTCCGGCGAGAGGACGTACTGAGCTCCGCCCGCGCGCACCAGCACGAGCCCGGCGCTGCGCGTCGCGTACATCCGGAAGCGACCGAGGGCGCGCGAGCGGAACAGCCCGTAGTGTCCGAACAGCCCGCTCGTGCCGAGGAGCCGGAGCGCACCGCGCAGGGCGTCGGGGGCGAGGGGCTCGGCCGTGCGGACCTCGCGGAGCGGTACGAGTCGCGCCGGCCAGGCGTTCCGCTCGATGCGGAGGAAGCCGCCCCCGATCACGAAGCCGCGGGGCCCGAGCGCCCATGCGCCGACGGGGACGGCAGCGACGAGCGCGGCGAGCGCCACCCGGGGGAGGGACCAGCCCGCGTGCGCGGCGGCGGCGAGCGCCGTCGCCGCGGCGGCGACGATCAGGACGAGCACGAGCGCGGTCGTGATCCGGAGTGAGCGGTCCCAGGGAGCGCGGAAGCGGTGCATGCCGGAGACAGTAGACGACAGTCCACTTCGCGACACCTTCGATGACGCGAATCGCGCCGTTCAGCGCGCCTGCGGCAGCTCGAGGACGAACCGCGCTCCGCCCTCGGGGGACTCCGCGACGGTGATCGTGCCCCCGTGCTGCGTGACGATCGCGTGCACGATGGAGAGCCCGAGCCCCGAGCCCTTCGCCTTGGTGGTGAAGAACGGCTCGAAGATCCGGTCGCGCGACTCGGGCGGGACGCCGGGGCCGTCGTCGTCGATGACGATCGCGACCTGGCCCGGCGCCTCGCCGGTGCCGCTCGCGGCGGGCACCTCCCGGCAGGAGACTCGCACGAGGCCGCCGTCCTTCACCGCCTCGAGCGCGTTCAGCCCGAAGTTCACGAGCACCTGGCGGAGCCGCTCCTCGTCGCCCGCGACCGGCGGCACCGGCTCGAGCTCGCGCTCGAGGCGGATCTCGCGCCGCTCGGCCTGGGCGCCGAGCAGATCCAGGATGCGGTTCAGGAGCGGGGCCACCTCGATCGGCCGCGCCACGAACTCGCGCGGCCGGGCGAACTGGAGGAAGTCCTCGAGGATGTGATCGAGCCGCCTGATCTCGTCGCGCACGAGCGTGAGCGGCTCGAGGAGCGGCCCCTGGGTGTCCTTGTGGAGCTTCTGGATGCGGCGCTCCAGGACGGAGAGCTGCAGGGCCGCGGCGTTCAGCGGGTTGCGGATCTCGTGCGAGAGGCCGGCGGTCATGGTGCCGACCGTGGCGAGCCGCTCGGCCATCTGGGCGCGCCGCGAGAGCTCGCGCTTCTCGCCGTGGAGGCGCACCTGCCGCATCGCCTGCTCGACCGTGACGAGCAGCTCCTGCGTCGCGCACGGCTTCACGAGGTACGCGCAGGCCCCCGCGCGCACCGCCGCGACCGCCGACTCGAGGGTGGCGAAGCCGGTGAGGAGCACCACCTCTCCGTCGGGCGAGAGCTCCTTCAGCTGGGGGGCGAGGGCGGTGCCGTCGCCGTCCGGCAGTCGCAGGTCCACGAGCGCGACGTCGAACCCGTCGCGCGCCGTCGCGAGCGCCTGCCGGCAGGTCCCGGCGCCGCGCGCCGAGTAGCCCGCGCCGTCCAGGATCTCGCAGAGGTTGTCGACCAGCCCCTCGTTGTCGTCGACGACGAGGATGCGCGCCGGCTTGGGGGCGTCCTTCATGGGCGCGCGACCGCCTCGCCGCGGTGGCGGTGGAGCCGCTCCACGGCGGAGAGGAGCTCCGCGGTGTCGAACGGCTTCGTGAAGTACCCCTCGTGCGGGAGCGCCGGGACCTCGGGGATGCCGGTCACGACGATCATCGGCAGCCCGGGGAACTTCTCGCGGAGCCGGCGCATCGCCTCGCCGTCCGTTCCGCCGGGGACGCGGAGGTCGACGAGCGCGCAGAAGGGCTTCACCGGGCCGAGCCGCTCCGTCTCGAGCACCGACGCGGCCGTGACGGCGGCGAACCCGCGGCCGCGCAGCGCCTCGCAGAGGTTGTCCGACATGCGGGGGTCGTCCTCGACGACGGCGACGAGCCCGTCGCGGCGCGCCACCGCGAGCAGGTCGAGGAGCCGACTCACGGCGACCGGCTTGGGCAGCACGGCGAGGAGCCCCTCGCGCCGCGCGGCCTCGATCGCGTCGTCCGCGACGTGGGCGGTGATCACCATCGCGGCGGCCTCCGGGTCCACCCGGCGGATCTCGTGCACGAGCTCCGCGCCGCCCATGAGCGGCATCCGCATGTCGGTGAGGAGCGCGTCGAAGCGGGACCCGTGCGCGAGCTCGAGCGCCTCCTGCCCGTTCTCCGCGATGGCGACCTCGTCGCCCGCGTCCCGCAGGATCTCGGCGAGGTTCTCGGCGAACTCGCGGTTGTCGTCCACGATGAGGTAGCGGCGCATGGAGACCTCGCGCGTCAGGCGGGCAGTCGAACCGTGAAGCGCGCGCCGCCGCCCGGGCGATCGGAGTACTCGACCGTCCCGCCGTGGCGCTCGGCGATCCGCTTCACGAGCGCGAGCCCGAGACCGATGCCCTTGTCCTTGGTGGTGATGAGCGGCTCGAAGAGCCGCCTGCGTGTGGCGGGGTCGACGCCCGGGCCGGTGTCCTCCACCTCGAGCGCGACGCTCCCGTCGGCCGCGCGCGCGCGGACCGCCACGGCGCCCTCGGGCGACGCGGCGAAGACCGCGTTCTCGAGCAGGTTCACGAACACCTGCCGAAGCTGGACCGGATCCCCCTCCACCTCCGGGATCGCGTCGAGCCCGTCGAGGTCGAGGGAGACGCCCGCGGGGCGCTTCACCACCGCCGCCGCGCCGCCCAGCACCTCCGCCAGCGCGACGCGCTCGCGGGCGAGCGGGCGGTTACGGATCATGTCGAGCAGGTTCGTGATGATCCCGTTCGCGACGCCGAGCTGCTCGCCGATGCGGTCGAGGTGCTTCTTCGCGCGCTCGTCGCCCTCGCCGATGCGCGTCCGCAGGATGTACAGCGACGTCTCGATCACGCCGAGCGGGTTGCGCAGGTCGTGGCCGATCGAGCCGACGAGCTGACCGAAGGTGGAGAGCCGCTCGACGCGCGCCTGCTGGGCGAGGAGGTCGTCGCGGTAGGTGTGCAGCATCACCGCGAGCTCGAGGTCCAGGATCTTCCCGAGCGCGGTCCGCACGCGCTGGAGCGCGTCCGGATCGTCGTGGAACGCCTCGTAGGCGATGCGCGCGAGCCCCGTCCGGTGCACGTTCATCGCTCCGAACATGTAGTGCTGCGGCAGCCCGATGCGGACGTGCACCCGGCCGATCCGGTAGCGCTGCTCCCAGTACGCCTCGTCCCACGGCCCCGCGAGGAGCCGATCGAGCCAGGCGACCATCGTCACCTTCAGATGACCGACCTGGCTCTCGCCGCCCGCGAGCGCGGCGCGCGCCCCCTCGTGCTTGAGGATGCGGTCGTAGAACTCCTCGGCCAGGAGCTGGAACTGCGGCGCGGCGAACCCGTGCAGCGTCCGGAGCGCCTGCTCGTCGGTCTCCCCCCAGCGGACGTACCGCTTCAGCTCGTCGAAGACCGTCTCGGGCACACCGCTCATCTAGCGGCGCGCCCCCCTCCGGTCAACGGGCGAACGGCCCGGCGCTGCCGCACCCGGAGCCCTCCCTCGCGCGGGCCCGGCGGCGGCGCGTCCGGTGCCGCGCGCGCTGCCGTCTAATGCACCACCAGGACGGGCTTCGGGCTGATGTGTATGAGCCGGTCGGAGACGCTGCCGAGGAACATGCGCGCCACCGCGCCGTGGCCGCGGCTCCCGACGACGATCATGCCGACGTCGGCCGCCGCGCCCTCCTCGGCGATCGCCTCGGCGGGCGCGCCGTACAGCACGGAGGTGCTGACCTCGATGGCGGGCTCCTCGATGGCCTCCACGGCCCGCTCGAGCAGGCGGTCCGCGTAGGCGCGGTGCTCCCGCTCCACCTCGGCGATGGTGAGGCCGTACACGTCCGGCGGAAGCAGCAGCTTCGGGACGACGTGGACGAGCGAGAGCTTGGCGCCGAAGCGCAGCGCGATGTCGGCGGCCATGCGGGCCGCCTTGAGCGATGAGTCGGAGCCGTCGACGGCGACCAGGATGCGCTTCATGGTGTTCTCCCCCCTGCGTGACGCTCCAACCATTCAAGGGGGATGCCTTCGCGTCACGCTCCGGAGGGACCGCGCGGAGCGGCGCGATTCGCCCGCCGGCCGGGCCCGCGAGCCGGTGCTTTCCTCGGGCTCGCAACCCGCCTGGGCATCTCCCGGCCGCTGGCGACCGCCTGTGCGAGCGAACGCGGAACGGGGCGCGCGCGAGGCTGGGCCCACACGGGGTGGGACGGCTCGAGCGGGTCCGGGCGGTGGGACGCATCCCGCGCGCCGGCCGAGGATCATGTGCGAGGTAACGGGAAGGGAGGCGCGCCGGTAAGGCCGCAAAAGGCGCGGGGGCGAGCACGGTCGCGCTCGCCCCCGACGAGAGTCGGAAGATGGGGACCGCGCGGTCGCGCGGTGCGAGGTCGGCTACGCCTGCTTGCCGGCCTTCGACGCCTGATCCTGCGAGGAGGCGCTCGGCTCCGCCGGCTTCTCCTCGTCCTCGCCCGAGAACGACTTCTTGAAGCTGCGGATGCCCTGACCCAGGCCCGCTCCGAGCTGAGGGAGCTTGCTCGACCCGAACAGGATCACGACGATGAGCAGGATGACGACGAGCTCGCCCATTCCGAGCTTGGGAAACATGCGGGAGTCCTTTCTGAACCTCGGTGCGACGGCCCTCTTCTAACAGGGATCAGGCCGCGTTGTCTTCCATCGCGATCGCCGCGAGGCGGCGCTGATCGAGCACGCGGACGCCGCGAGAGGCGTCGACCACACCGTCCTTCTCGAGCTTCGTCAGGCAGCGCGAGAGCGTCTCCGGGCGCATCCCCAGCAGCCGAGCCACCACCTGCTTGCGAACCGCGTTCGGGCGATCCGCGAGGAAGCGGGCGTGAGCGAGCGCGAAGCGCGCGACGCGCGAGAGGCAGTCGCCCTGGCGCCAGTTCACCTCGTCGCGCTGGGCGCGAGACTCGGTGAGCAGGAGATCGAGGACGACCCGCGCGGCGCTCTTCTCGGGTCCAATCCACTGGGACATCGCGTCGCCGCCGATCCCGCAGATCTTCACGCGCGACAGCGCGCGGACCTCGAAGGGCGAGGGCTCGCCGTGCAGCGACTCGGTGCAGAGGAGCGACGTCGGCCCGCGGAGCGAGAGGAGCAGCTCGGAGCCGCGTGGGCTCACCGCCGAGAGGGCGACGAAGCCTTCCTTGACGAAGTAGACGGTCCGGGGGCGCTCGCCCTGCGCGCAGATCGTGGCGCCGGACTCGCGCGAGGTGGGCGTCAGCCGGCAGCGCCCCTGCGAAGCGAGACCCAGCGAGCAGGCGTTGCAGTCAGAGACCGGAGCGTTCGAGAGCACCGCAGTTCCTCCCCCGCGACAGACTTCCTTTTACTTGATCGGCGTCTGTTTGCACGAGCTAGGCCCGCGTACGCCCGGGGTTTTATAGGGCGCTCCGTGCAGACAATGCGTTTGCGGTTCGGGGGCCCTCCGGTGTGCGCAAGGTTTGCGGAGGCTCGTCCGGGGACCCGCTCCTCCACCCGGTCCCCGCGCGGTCTCGCGGCCGCTCGCGCAGGACGGATCCGCGCGTCGCGGCACGGGCGGCGGGGGCGAGCACGGCGCCGTCTCGGGCGTGAGCGCAGGCGACCTCCGCAGGCGCGGGTGACGCGCCGTGCGGACGGCCCGCGCCGCGCGCGCGTGGCATGATGCGCGCGCATGCAGAGGCTCCTGCGCATCCGCGACGAGGTGCTCGCCGCGATCTCGCCGCTCGAGGCCGAGGAGGTCGCCCTCGGCGACGCCGCCGGCCGGTACCTCGCCGCGCCCGCGCGCGCGCGCGTCCCCGCGCCGCCCGCGACGTGCTCGGCCATGGACGGCTACGCGGTTCGTGCGGAGGACGTGACCGGGCCCTGCGTGCTCGCCGTGACGGGCTCGCGCTACGCCGGAGAGGAAGCGGGCGCGCCGCTCACGCCCGGGACCGCCGTCCGGATCTTCACCGGCGCGCCGCTGCCCCCCGGCGCGGACACGGTCGTGCGCGAGGAGGCGACGCACGCGGAGGGCGGGCGCGTGCGCTTCGCCGCCGCTGCGCGGCGCGGCGAGAACGTCCGGCTCGCCGGCGAGGACGTCGCGGCGGGCGGGCTCGCGCTCGAGCCGGGGACCCGCCTCGGCGCCCGCCAGGCGGCGCTCCTCGCCGCGGTGGGCGCCGATCCGGTGAGCGTCCACCGGCGCGCGCGGGTGGCCGTCATCTCCACCGGGGACGAGGTCGTGACGGGGCGCACGCCCGACTCGAACGGAGTCGCGGTCGCGGGCCTCGTCCGCGCCCTCGGCCTCGAGGTCGTCCGCCGCGCGGTCGAGGACCGGCTCGAGGCGGTCTCCGCCGCGGTCGCGGAGGCCGCGCGGACCTGCGACGCGGTCGTCACGATCGGCGGCGTGTCCGTGGGCGAGCGTGACCACGTGCCCGCGGCGCTCGCCGGCCTCGGCGCGGACGTGCGCGTGCACGGCGTGCCCATGAAGCCCGGCAAGCCGTTCTTGTTCGCGCTCGCCGGCGCGACGCCGGTGTTCGGGCTGCCCGGCAGCCCCTCCGCCTGCCTCGTCGCGTTCGAGGTGTTCGCGCGGCCCGCGCTCCTCGCCCGGGCCGGTGCGGCCCGCCGCGAGCGCCCGGCGCTACCCGTGAGGCTCGCGGAGGTCACCGAGGGCAGACCGGGTCGCGCGCGGCTCGTGTGGGCGCGCCTCGAGGGCGGCGGGCGCGCGCGGCCGCTCGGGAAGGACGCCGCGCAGGTGCGCGGGCCGGCGCTCGCGGACGCGCTGCTCCTCGTGCCCGCCGACGCGGGCGATCTCCCCGAGGGCGCGGAGGTGACGGCGTGGCTGCTCGGCGACGACGCGTGAGGCGTGCGCCCCTCGTCGCCGTGTCCGGGGCCTCCGGCGCCGGCAAGACGCGGCTCCTCTCCCGCCTCATCCCGGTGCTCGTGCGCCGCGGCGTTCGCGTGGGGGTCCTGAAGCACACCGGCCACCCGCACCCGTTCGACGTGCCCGGCAAGGACACCGACGTGCTGCGCCGCGCCGGCGCGGTCGCGGCGGCCATCGAGGGTCCGCACGGGCTCGCCTACTTCGGCCCCCCCGCCGGCGGCGCGCGGGCGCTCGCGCGGCTCCTGCCCGAGGTGGATCTCGTGCTCGCCGAGGGCTTCAAGCGCGAGCCGCTCCCGCGCGTGGAGGTGTACCGCCCCGGCGTGTCGCGGGCGCTGCTCGCGGACGCAGACCCGCGCGTGTTCGCGATCGTCGGCACGCGGCCCACGCGGCGGCGGATCCCCGCGCTCGATCCCGACGACGCGGAGGGGCTCGCCGACCTCCTCTGCGGGCGCTTCCGCCTGCTCGGTGCCCGGGCCGGGGGCCCCGAGCGCTTGCGGGTGCGACCCACCGTGAGCAGGGTTTCCGCGAAAGGAAGCGAGCGCACGCGAGCGCTCGGGAGAAGGGAACGCATGCCGAAGAAGACGACGAACCGGAAGGGCGCCACGGCGCGCGCGCGCGGCAGCCGCCGCAGCGGCGCCTCCCGCAGCGACGCGGGGCGCAAGGGCGGGAACGCGACGCTTCGCGCGCGTGGCCCGGAGTTCTACTCGGAGATCGGCCGCAAGGGCGGCAAGAAGAGCCGCTCCGGCGCGCGGGCGGGGCGCTCCTCCTCCGCGGCGCGCACCAGCTCGAAGCGCGGCACGACGACCAAGCGCGGCGCGGCCCGGCGCGGCACGGCGCGGCGCACGTCCCGCACGAGCCGCACGAGCCGCACGCGCTGACGCGCTGACGCGATGACGCGATCCAGCGGTGATCACGGCGCCGCCGGGAGCTCCCCGGCGGCGCTCGCGCTTTCGGCGGCCCGGCTGCGTCGCGCGAGGCCCGTGCTAAGACATGGGCCCGCATGGTGACGCTCCTCTGCTCGCTTTTCCTCGCCGCGGCGCAGCCGCCCGTGCCCCCGCCGCAGGCCCCGTTCCTCACCCAGCTCGCCGAGACCCGCGGCTTCCGCGCCGGCAGGCCGACCCGCGTCACGCTCGCGCGGGACGGGCAGCACGCGCTCTTCCTCCGCTCGGGGCCGCGAACGGCCGTCCAGTCGCTCTACGAGACCGACCTCCGCACCGGCGAGACGCGTGAGCTCCTCTCGCCGGCGGCGCTCGCGGGCGGCGCGCTCGCCCCGACGGCGGCGGAGGCGGCGCGGCTCGAGCGGCAGCGCATCCTCGCGCGCGGCATCACGCACTACGCGGCGTCGCCCGACGGGCGCCGGATCGCCTTCGCGCTCGGCGGGCGCCTGTGGCTCCTCGAGCGCGCGACGGGGAGGGCCGCGCCGGTCGCGGGGGCGGACGGCGTGCTCGATCCGCGCTTATCGCCGGACGGCGGCGCGCTCGCCTTCGTGAAGGACCGGGACCTGCACGTCCTCGAGCTCGCGTCGGGCCGCACCCGGCGGATCACCCGCGCGCGCTCCGCCTCGATCACGAACGGCCTCGCCGAGTTCGTCGCGCAGGAGGAGATGGGGCGGCAGGAGGGCTACTGGTGGTCGCCCGACGGGCGCCGGCTCGCCTACGCGGAGGTGGACGTGGCGCCCGTGCAGCGCCTCGCGCTCTGCGATCCGGCGCGCCCGGAGGCGCGCTGCGAGGACGTGGCGTACCCCCGCGCCGGGACGCCGAACGCGGCCGTGCGCCTCGCCGTGGTGCCCGCCTCCGGGGGTCGGCCGGTCCTCGTCCGCTGGGACCGGGAGGCGTTCCCCTACCTCGCCACCGTGCGCTGGGAGGCGGGCGGCCCGCTCGCGCTCGTCGTGCAGAACCGCGCGCAGACCGAGCTGCGGCTCCTCGCGGCCGACCCCGCGACGGGCGCGACGCGCGTGCTGCTCGACGAGCGGGACGAGGCGTGGGTCGAGCTCTTCCAGGCGTTCCCGCGCTTCCGGCGCGACGGGAGCTTCTACTGGGAGACGGAGCGGAACGGCGCCCCCGAGGTGGAGCTGCGCGGCGCCGACGGCGCGCTCCGCGCGAGCGTCGTCCCGGCGTCGTCCGGGTTCGTCGACCTCGCCGGCTACGACCGCGACGAGGACGAGCTCGTCTACACCGCCGCGCCGGATCCGACGCGGACCGTGGTGCAGCGCGTGCGCCGCGGCGGGCCGCCCGAGACGCTCGCGCTCGGAGAGGACGGCCCCGCGCTCGCGCGCGCCGTGGCGGCGGAGAAGGGCGGGGCGGTGGCGGTGACGTGGACCACGCTCACCCACGCGGCGCGCACCACCGTGTTCGCGCGGGGCGGGGAGCGGCTGGCGGAGCTGCCGAGCGTCGCGGAGGAGCCGCCCTTCGCCCCCACGACCGAGCTCCGGCGCGTCGGCGCGGGGGAGGGGCTCTGGACGGCGGTGGTGCGCCCGCGCGGCGCGGCTCCGGGCGCGAAGCTCCCCGTGGTCGTGGACGTCTACGGCGGGCCCTCCGGACCGCGCGCCGTGCGCGCGCCGCTCCTCGCCGAGCAGTGGCTCGCGGATCAGGGGTTCCTCGTCGTCCGGATCGACGGCCGCGGGACGACCGGCCGCGGCCGCGCGTTCTCTCGCGCGGTGAAGGGCGACTTCTCCTCGATCGTCCTGGAGGACCAGATCGCCGGGCTGCGCGCGCTCGCGGCGGAGCTCCCGGAGCTGGACCTCGGGCGCGTCGGGATCACGGGCTGGTCCTTCGGCGGCTACGCCTCGGCGCTCGCGGTGCTGCGCCGCCCCGACGTGTTCCACGCCGCGGTGGCGGGCGCGCCCGTCTCCGAGTGGCGCGACTACGACACGCATTACACCGAGCGTTACCTCGGGCTCCCCGACGACAACCGCGCCGGGTACGACGCGAGCTCGCTCCTCACGTGGGCCCCGGGGCTCACGCGGCCGCTCCTCGTCCTGCACGGCACCGCAGACGACAACGTGTTCTTCTCCCACGCGCTCAAGCTCGGGAACGCGCTGTTCCGAGCCGGCCGCCGCTTCGAGCTCCTGCCGGTCGCGGGCGCCACGCACCTCCTCCCCGAGCCGACCGCGGTCGTGCGCCGGTGGGAGGAGACCGCCGCGTTCCTGCGGACCCACCTCGCGCCCGGGGGGAGCGCGGCGGCGGGGACCACCCCGCTCTGATCCGGCGCCCACGCGGCGCTCTGGCGGCGGCCTCGAGGTCGGGGAGAGCGCCGCTCGGCGACGCCGCGGTTCACCGTCGAGCTGCCCTCCGCCGCTCCTTGACACCCCGGATCCCCGGTCGTTACCCTCCGCCGTCCATGACCTCGACGACGGGCAGCGCGGATCGCTCCGCGGCGGGGCGCGCGGCGTTCGTCTCGCCGGAGACGCTCACCCTCGAGCTGCCGGGCGGCCTCGAGCTCGAGCTCGGCGGCCGGCTCGAGCGCGTCCAGGTCGCGTACCGGACCTGGGGCGCGCTCGCCGCCGACGGCGGGAACGGCGTGGTCGTCTGCCACGCGCTGACCGGCTCGGCGGACGCCGACCAGTGGTGGGCGCGCATGTTCGGGCCCGGGCGCGCGCTCGACCCCGAGCGCGACTTCATCGTCTGCGCGAACATCCTCGGGAGCTGCTACGGCACCACCGGGCCGACCTCGATCGACCCCGCCACCGGCCGGCCGTACCTGGGAGCGTTCCCCGCCGTCACCGTCCGCGACATGGTCCGCGTCCAGCGCGCGCTCGTCGACGCGCTCGGCGTCCGCCGCGTGCGGATGGCGATCGGCGGCTCGCTCGGCGGCATGCAGGTGCTGGAGTGGGCGCTCCTCTACCCGGAGCTCGTCGAGTCGGTGGTGTTCATCGCCTCGACGGCCCGGCACTCGGCCTGGTGCATCGGCCTGTCCGAGGCGCAGCGGCAGGCGATCTACGCGGATCCGCGCTGGAGGGACGGCGCGTACGACCCGGCCGATCCGCCGGCGGCGGGGCTCGCCGCGGCGCGGATGATGGCGATGCTCTCGTACCGGAGCCAGCCCTCGTTCGAGCAGCGCTTCGCGCGGCGCCCGCAGACCGAGGACCTGTTCGCGATCGAGAGCTACCTCCGCTACCAGGGGCGCCTGCTCGTCGACCGCTTCGACCCGGCCACCTACGTCACGCTCACGCGGGCGATGGACACGCACGACGTGTCCCGCGCGCGCGGCGACTTCGACGACGTGCTGCGCTCCCTGCGCCAGCCGACGCTCGTCGTCTCGATCGACTCGGACGTGCTGTACTGGCCGTGGGAGCAGCGAGAGGTGGCCTCGCTCCTGCCGAACGCCCGGCTGGCGATGCTCGACTCGCCCCACGGTCACGACGCGTTCCTCATCGACGTCGACCGCCTCTCGGAGATGGTCGCGGAGTTCCGGGGCGAGCGGCGGCGGGTCGCCGGCGCGGCCGTGGAGGGGGAGGCGCCCATCGACCGCGCCTACGCGGAGCACGGCGTCTCGCTCCTCGTGCTCGGCAAGGGCAAGGTCGGGGCGGAGCTCCTCGAGCAGCTTCGCGCCCAGCGCACCGAGCTCGAGCTCGACTACGAGACCGTGCTGCGGGTGGTCGGCATCGCAGACCGGCGCGGCGCGCTCGTCCGGGCGGAGGGCGTCGATCTCGAGCGCTGGCGCGAGCTGCTCGCCGCCGCGCCCGCGTCCGGCCCCGTCGTCCCGGCGAGCGCGCCGGCGCTCCTCGATCGGCTCGCGGGGATGCCGCGGCCGGTGCTCGTGGATCTCACCGCCGCGGAGGGGATGGAGGAGGTCTACGAGCAGGCGTTCCGTCGCGGCATCGACGTGGTCGCCGCGAACAAGCGGCCGCTCGCGGCGCCCCCGCGCCGTCGCGAGCAGCTCCGGGAGGCGCGCCGTCACCACGGGCGGCAGTACCGCTACGACACGGCCGTCGGCGCGAGCCTGCCGGTCATCGGCACGCTCCGGCGCCTCGTGCGGAGCGGCGACCGGATCCGGTCCATCGTCGGCTCGCTGTCGGGGACCCTCGGCTACCTCTGCACCGAGCTCGGCCGCGGCGTGCCGCTGTCGCTCGCGACGCGGTGGGCGATCGGGCTCGGCTACGCCGAGGAGGACCCGCGCGACGATCTCTCCGGGCTCGACGCCGCCCGCAAGGCGCTCATCCTCGCCCGGGAGATGGGCGCGCAGCTCGCGCTCGAGGACGTCTCGGTCGAGCCGCTCGTGCCGGGGGAGGCGCTCGTGCCCGGTCGCCCGGAGGCGCTCATCGCCGCGCTGCGCGCGCACGACGACGCCCTCGCGGCCCGCGTGGAGCGGCTCCGCGGCGAGGGCAAGGTGCTGCGGTACCTCGCGCGCCTGCAGACCGGTCCGGACGGCCGGGTCTCCGCGCGGGTGGGCCCGGAGGCGGTGGAGCTCGCGGACCCCGCGGCCCGGCTGGTGGGCGTGGAGGCCTACGTGGCGTTCACGACCGCGCGACACGCGGAGCGGCCGCTCATCGTGCAGGGCGCGGGCGTCGGCGGGGCCAGCACCGCGGGCGGCATCCTCGCGGAGATCCTCTCCATCGCCGGGGGCGGCGAGGCGGGGTGAGCCCGCGCCCGTCACGCGCCGGCTCCGCTGGGCCGGCGCGTCCGGGCGAGCGCTACGGCCGCGCGCGCGTGGGCGCGACGCCGTACTTCTTCATCTTGCCCTGCAGCGTCGTCGGACGGAGGCCGAGCAGGGAGGCCGCGCCGCCCGGGCCGTAGACCCGGCCGCCGGCGTGCGAGAGCGCGCGCTCGATGAGCGCCCGGACCTCCTCCTCGAACGTGCCGGGCGCCGCGGCGTCGGGCGCGGCCGCCGGCGCGCCGTCCTGCGTGAGGCGGACGGGCAGGTCGGGGAGGGACAGCTCGGGCCCGGGGGAGAGGATGAGCGCCCGCTGCAGGAAGTTCTCGAGCTCGCGGACGTTGCCCGGCCAGTCGTGCGCCTCGAGGGCGCGCCAGACGTCCTCGGCGACGCGGGGCGGGCGGCGGTGCATCCCCGCCGCGTGGCGCGCGAGGAAGTGCATGGCGAGGGGCCGGATCTCGTCGCGCCGCTCGCGCAGCGGCGGGAGCTCGATGGGAAACACCGCGAGGCGGTAGTAGAGGTCCGCGCGGAAGGTGCCGCGCGCGACCATCTCCTCGAGGTTCCGGTTCGTCGCGGCGACGACTCGCACGTCGACCTTCACCGGCTCGGTCCCGCCGACGCGCTCGACCACGCGCTCCTGCAGGACGCGGAGGAGCCGCACCTGCACCGAGGGTGGAGCGTCGCCGACCTCGTCGAGGAAGATCGTCCCGCCGTCCGCCTGCTCGAACCGGCCCGGGCGGCGGCGGCTCGCGCCGGTGAAGGCGCCCTTCTCGTGGCCGAACAGCTCGCTCTCGATGAGCCCCTCGGGGATCGCGCCCAGGTTCACCGGGACGAACGGTGCGTTGAAGCGGGGGCTGAACTCGTGGACCATCCGCGCGAGCCCCTCCTTGCCGACACCGGTCTCGCCCCGGATGAGGACGGTGGTCGTGGAGGGCGAGACGAGCCGCACCCGCTCGACGACGTCCTTCATCCCCGGGCTCTCCGCCACGTAGCGGGCGTCGCGCTTGATCTGCCGGATCTCCTCCTTGAGGAGGGCGTTCTCGCGCCCGAGGAGCCGGTTGAGGCGCTGGACCTCCTCGACCATGAGGCTGTTGTGCAGGGCGATGGCGACGAGGTGCGCGACCTGCTTCGCCACCTCGAAGCAGCAGTCGAGGAGCCCCTCCGCGGGCGGATGGGCGATGTCGAGCGTGCCGAGCACCTCGTTCTCGAAGACGAGGGGGAACGAGACGAGGGAGCCGTAGCCGTACGCGGCGAGCAGCGGCTCCTCGCGGTACCGGGGCGACTTGGGCTGGAGCGGGTCCACGACGCAGGGCGTCCGCTCGCCGAGCGCCTTGCCGGCCGCGGACCCCGCGAGCGGGAAGGAGGTGCCGAGCTCCGGCGAGGGCTGGCGGGGGTCCGAGACGAGCACGACCTCTGCACGGGTCGGGTCGGTCGGAGAGATGCGGTTGATCGCCACGCGCGTCACCCCGAAGTGGCGGCGCAGGAGCTGGCCCGTGCGGTCGAGCACGGAGGCGAGATCGACGGTCGAGAGCACCGCCTCGATCGCCTCCTCGACGATGCGCCGGTGCGGGTCCTCGTGCGAGACGACGGGCAGGATCGAGCCAACCATGGGCCGGTGAGTAACGAAATGCCGGTGCGTCCGTCAACCTCCCGGCGGTGCGAGTTCCCCCGTTGGAGAGTCGAACCCCAGGAAGACCGGGGGGTTCGGCGGTTGGCAACGCCCTTGCTCTAGCTCACGGACGGGTGCGCGCTGTCGCCCCCGCACGGAGAGGAAGCCATGGACGCCATCGAGACCCTCATGAACGAGCACCGCCTGATCGAGCGCGTGCTGGACGCTCTCGTCGGCTTCGCCGACGAGGCCCGCCGCAAGGGCACGACCGACAAGGCGGAGCTCGGCCGCTTCGTCGGCTTCATCCGCGAGTTCGCCGATCGCTGCCACCACGGGAAGGAGGAGGACATCCTCTTCGCCGCGATGGTGTCGCACGGCTTCCCGAAGAACGGCGGTCCGGTCGCGGTGATGCTCCACGAGCACGCGCAGGGCAGGGCGCTCGTGGGCGAGCTCGCCGCCAAGGCCGCGCAGGACGGCGAGTGGACCCCGGCCGACCTGCAGGAGATCGCCGACGGCGCGTACGCGTACTCGAACCTGCTCCACGCCCACATCCACAAGGAAGACGCCATCCTCTACCCGATGGCGGAGCAGCGGCTCCCGCCCGAGGCGATGGAGCGCGTCGCCGAGGACTGCGAGCGCTTCGAGCGCGAGCAGACCGGCGCGGGCGAGCACGAGCGCTACCACGCGCTCGCCGACGAGCTCGTCCTCCGCCACGCGGGCACCATCCACCCCGCCGCGAGCACGACCCAGCCGCACCGCCACGACTGCTGCGGCTAGCGGCCCGCGCCCGCTCGCCAACCCACGACCTTCACCCCGCACCCGCACGGCTGCCACGGCACGCCGCCGCGCGAGCCTCATACCCCGCAGTCCGGAGAGTCCATGAGCCACAAGGGACGCGCCATCCTGCTGTTCACCATCGTCGCCGCCTTCTCCGTCCTCATCTTCGGCGGTGCGAAGATCAACGAGCACAAGCCGCCCATCCCCGACCGCGTCGTCTCCGCGACGGGCGAGGTGGTGATGACGGGCGAGGACATCCACCAGGGCCAGCTGCAGTACCTGTCCCGCGGTGGGCAGCAGACCGGCTCGATCTGGGGCCACGGCGCGTACCTCGCGCCGGACTGGTCCGCCGACGCGCTCCACCGCGTCGGCCTCGCCGCGGCGGGGCTCGCGGCCGGCCGCGCGCCCGCGGACGCCGCCGCGTTCACGCAGGGAGACCTGGAGGCGCTGCCCGCCGGCGAGCGCGGGCGCGTCGACGCCGAGGTCGCCGCCGAGCTGCGCCAGAACCGCTACGACCCCGCCACCGGCACGCTCACGCTCTCGCCGGGCCAGTCCGCGGCGTTCCCCGCGCTGGTCGCGTACTACACGAAGCTCTTCGGCGAGGGCTCCGACCCGATGTCGATCCCGAAGGGCTTCGTCGCCGATCCCCGGGACGCCCGGGCGATGACAGCGTTCTTCTTCTGGACGGCCTGGTCCGCGGGCACGAACCGCCCCGGCGAGACGTTCAGCTACACCGCGAACTTCCCGTACGACCCGCTCGTCGGCAACCGCCCGCTGCCCTCGTCGCTCGTCTGGTCCATCGTCTCGGTCGTGCTGCTCATCCTGGGCACGTTCGGGGCCATCTACTTCTACCTGCGGCTGCGCGGGAAGGATCACGAGGAGCCCGCCCGGCTCGCGCCGCTCGCGGAGCCGAACCCGACCCCGAGCCAGCGCGCCGCGCTGCCGTACTTCCTCGTCGCGATCGTCCTCTTCATCCTCCAGGCGGCGCTGGGCTCCGTCACCGGCCACTTCGCCGTCGAGGGCAACAAGCTCTTCGGCATCGAGATCGGGCAGCTCCTGCCGTACGCCGCGACGCGCGGCTGGCACCTCCAGCTCGCCGTCTTCTGGATCGCGACCTGCTGGCTCGCGACGGGCCTCTTCATCGGCCCGGCGGTGAGCGGCCACGAGCCGAAGGGCCAGAAGGCCCTCGTCTACACCCTCCTCGGCGCGCTCGTGGTCGTCGTCGTCGGCGCCCTCGCCGGCACCTACTTCGGCGTCCGCGGCAAGCTCTCCGGGCCGAACGGCTGGCTCATCGGACACCAGGGCTACGAGTACATCGAGCTCGGCCGCGTCTGGCAGCTCGCGCTCATCGGCGGGATGCTCCTCTGGCTCGCGCTCGTGTACCGCGCGGTGAAGCCCGCGCTCGCGGCCGAGAAGGACAAGGGCGGCCTCACCCACCTGCTGCTCTACGCCTCGGTCACCATCCCGCTCTTCTACTCGGTCGGGCTCTTCTACACGCCGGGCACGCACATCGCCGTCGCCGACTACTGGCGCTGGTGGGTCGTGCACCTGTGGGTGGAGAACTTCTTCGAGGTGTTCGCCACCGTCGCGCTCGCGTTCATCCTCGCCCGCATCGGGGCGGTCGGTCAGAAGTCGGCGCTCCGCGCGACCTACTTCTCCATCCTGCTCTACCTCGGCTCCGGCATCATCGGGACCTTCCACCACCTGTACTTCACCGGCTCCCCGCTCTTCATCACGGCGCTCGGCGCGACGTTCTCGGCCCTCGAGATCGTGCCGCTCACGCTCCTCGGCTTCGAGGTGTACGAGAACCTGAAGCTCGCGCGGTCGGGCCCGAACGCGCAGCCCTGGAAGTGGCCGCTCTACTTCTTCGTCGCGGTCGCGTTCTGGAACGCGGTGGGCGCCGGCGTCCTCGGCTTCCTCATCAACCCGCCGATCGTCCTCTACTACGCGCAGGGCCTCAACACGACGCCCATCCACTCGCACGGCGCGCTGTTCGGCGTGTACGGCTTCCTCGCCATCGCGCTCATGCTCTTCTCCATGCGGAACATCGTCCGCAAGGACGCCTGGAGCGACGGCCTCCTCAAGGGCGCGTTCTGGGGCCTCAACGGCGGCCTCGCGGGCATGATCGTCTTCTCCCTCCTCCCCGCGGGCATCTACCAGTTCGCGATCGGGATCGAGAAGGGCCTTTGGTACGCCCGCAGCCCCGAGGTGACGGGCAGCGCCTTCATCCACGCCGTCACCTGGGCGCGCCTCGTGCCGGACCTCGTGTTCCTCGGCGGCGCCGCGCTCCTCCTCACGTTCGTGGTGCGCGCCATCGCGCGGGACGTCGCGCTCCGCCGCGCTGACAGGGCCGGCGAGCGCACGGACGTGCGCCGGGCGGCGTAGCCGGGCGGACGTGGGAGCGCGTCCGTCCCGGACGGACGCGCGAGCGCCAGGGGGTTTCCCCCGAGCCCGAGGCGCGACGGAGGGGCGGGGCCGGTTCGCCGGTCTCGCCCCTCCGCCTTTTCGGCGGCGCGTGCCTACGCTGCCAGGAGGGAGGGAACACCGTGAACGCCATCGACCTACTGGAGCAGCAGCATCGAGAGGTGGAGGAGCTCTTCGAGGAGTTCGAGAGCGCCGGGGAGCGGGCGAAGAAGAAGAAGGAGCAGCTCTGCCGGGAGATCTCGGACCAGCTCGCGATGCACGCCGAGATCGAGGAGAAGCTCTTCTACCCGGAGTCGAAGCAGGAGAACACCGAGGACATCCTCCGCGAGTCCGTGGAGGAGCACCTGTCCATGAAGCGCATCCTCTCCGACCTGCTCGAGCTCGGGGCCGACGACGCGCAGTTCGACGCGAAGCTGTCGGTGCTCAAGGAGCAGGTCGAGCACCACGTCGAGGAGGAGGAGAAGGAGCTCTTCCCCAAGGTCCGCAAGGCGCTGTCGAAGGACGAGCTCGAGGACCTCGGCGAGCGGATGGAGCAGATGTTCGACCGGCTGGAGGCGGAGGGGGACGCCAGCGCCAAGATCCCCGGCCAGACGGACGCGCCGTCGCAGATCTGAGCGGGCGAGTTGCCCGCTCCCCCCGGCTCCCTTAAAACGGCTCCCGTGAACGAGACCGAGCTGCTCGCTCGGGCGCGGCCGGGTCGGAACGACCCCTGCTGGTGCGGGAGCGGGCAGAAGTACAAGAAGTGTCACCTCGACGAGGACTCCCGCGGCGCGGCGCCGGACGCGCCGGCGCGCCCGCACCGCCGCCCCCTGCGGCCGGGGGTCGTATCGCCGCGGCGGGCCGTGCCGGCCACCATCCCGCGGCCGGACTACGCGTCGAGCGGGCGTCCCAAGGCGCAGGGCCGGGACGTGAAGACGCCCGAGGAGCTCGTGCGGCTCCGGCGCGCCTGCCGGGCGGCCGCCCGCGTGCTGCGGGTCACCGGCGAGGCGGTCCGGGCGGGGGTCACGACCGACGCCCTCGACGAGCTCGCCCACGCGGAGACGCTGCGGCTCGGCGGCTACCCGAGCCCGCTCAACTACCGCGGCTACCCCAAGTCCCTCTGCACCTCGGTGAACGAGGTGATCTGCCACGGCATCCCGGACAGCCGGCCTCTCGAGGACGGCGACATCGTGAACCTCGACGTGACCGTCTACCTCGACGGCATGCACGGGGACTGCTCGGCGACGTTCCTCGTCGGCCAGGTGGACGGCGAGGGGCGCCGGCTCGTGCAGGTCGCGCGCGAGTGCCTCGCGAAGGGCATCGCGGCCGTCCGTCCGGGGCGGCCCATCTCCGACATCGGGCGCGCCATCGAGTCGCACGCGTCGCGCCACGGCTACGGCGTCGTCCGCTCCTACTGCGGGCACGGCATCGGCGAGACGTTCCACACCACGATCCAGATCCCGCACCACTACGATCCGTCGCTGCGCCGCACGATGGAGAAGGGCATGACGTTCACGGTCGAGCCCATGATCACCGAGGGGACCTGGCAGGACCTGCTCTGGGACGACGGCTGGACCGCCGTCACCGCGGACGGGAAGCGCTCGGCGCAGTTCGAGCACACGCTGGCAGTGACCGACGACGGGGCGGAGATCCTCACGCTGGAGGAGTAGCTCCGCCCCCGCCCGCAGGCGCCGAGGTGAGCCGGCGGGGCGCGCGCCCCCTCACACCCTCAGCCCGACCGCGCGCATCAGCGCGAGGGCGTTCGAGTGCGCGACGACCCCCGGCCGCAGCCGGTAGTCGAACGCGATCTCGCCGTCCTTCACCTGATCCTCGAAGTGCCCGTTCGCGAGCACGCCGTCCGAGCCGCCGAGCTCGGTGAGGGCGAGATCGTGCGTCGTGACGAGCCCGAGGGCGCCGCGGTCGAGGAGGCCCCGCACGATCGCCTCGGCGCCGATGCGGCGGTCGTGCGAGTTCGTGCCGTGGAGGATCTCGTCGAGGAGGAAGAGGAGGGGGAACGGGCCCGCCGCGAGGTCGGCGAGCTCCTTGAGCCGCGTGATCTCGGCGTAGAAGCGGGACTTGCCGGCCTGGAGCGAGTCCTGGATCCGCAGCGTGGCGCCGGCCTGGACCGGCGTGAGGCGCATGCGGGCGGCGCGGACGGGCGCGCCGGCGAGGGCGAGCACGACGTTCACGCCGGCGGTGCGGAGGTAGGTGCTCTTCCCGGACATGTTCGAGCCGGAGACGAGGAGCACGCGCGGACCCTCGCCGCCGAGACGGAGATCGTTCGGCACCGCGCCGGGCAGCAGCGGGTGCCTGAGCCCCTCGGCCTCGAGGATCGGCCCGCGACCCGGACCTCCGTCCAGGAGCTCCGGCCAGGCGTCGCCGGGATGCTCGTAGGCATACCCCGCGAGCGAGGAGAGCGCCTCGAGCTCCGCCACCGCCTCGAGCCAGCGCCGGATGCCGCGGCCGGACGCCGCGCGCCAGCGCTCGACCGCGGCGGCGTGCAAGGGCCCCCACGCGAGCGCGAACGCGAGGGGGGCGAAGAACTGGTTCCGGCCCCACTCCATCCGCGCGACCACGCGGACGAGGGCGGCGATCCGGACGGAGGCGGGCGCCCCGGCGCCGCGCAGCGACGCCTGGAGCGCCCCGAGGCGCGCGTCGCCGTCGAGCGGCTCAGCCTCGAGCCGCTCGAGCAGCAGCGCCAGCACGCGCAGCTCCGCCGCGGGGTGCTCGACCCCGCCGAGGACGTGGGCCATCCGGCCGCGCAGGACGCGCGAGAACGCCCACTCCCCGAGGAGGACGAGGAGCAGCGGCGCCGGGCCGAGCCCCACTCCCCAGGCGACCGCCGCCGCGACGGCCAGCGCGGCGAGCGCCAGCGCCGCCGGCCGCACGAAGGCCGGGAGGAGGGGCGCGGCCTCGCCCCACGCGGCGAGCCCGGCGGCGTCCACGCCGGCGCGGACGTCCTCGCCGAGGACCGCGAGGTCCTCGCGCAGATCGAGGCGCGGAGCGAGCGAGGCGATCGCGCGCTGGCGGGCTCGGCCCTCCGCCGCCGGCGCGGGGTGGAGGAGCCAGGCCGCGAGGCGCTCCTCGCCCGGGCGCGTGCGGGCGGCGCAGAGGAGCTCGAACAGCGAGCCCCGGCCGAACAGGTCGAGGTCGAGCGCGTACGGGTGGGCGGGATCGGCGAACCGCTCGCCGCCGGCGCCGGCGCCGGCGAACGTTCCGTCCATGCGCGCCAGCGCCGCCGTGTGGAACGCGACGGCGCGCCGGGCGCGAGCGCGCGCGGAGAGGACGCGATCGTGGACGACGGCGAGCGCCACGAACGCGGCGAGCGGCCCGAGGAGCCAGCCGGCCGAGAGCCGGTGCTGGCCCCACGCGAGCCACGCGAGCGCGGCGCCGGCGGCGAAGATCGCGAGGCGGCCCCACGCGATGCGGGCGTCGGCGCGGTCGAGCCGCGCGACCGCCGCGCGGCGCGCCTCGAGGCGGCGGGTGATCTCCTCTCGGGGACCGTTCACGGCGCGGGAGGGTAGCGCGGAAGCGGCGCGGCCGCACCGGTTCGCAGGCGCGACGGTTCGGAGGCGTGGACCCGCCGGGGCGCCGAGGCGCGCTCCCGGACGCCCGAGCGCGCAGCCTCCGCTGGGGCTAAGCGAAAGGGGTCCGCCGCGTTGCCTGGCTCTCCGCGCGTGGAAAGGTTCAGAGCCGGCGCGGGACGCGGACCGTCCGTCCGGCGCGCCAGGGAGGACGGGTGAGGGAAAGCGTGGGGGGCGCAGGAGGGGCGGATCGCGCGGGGACGCTGGCCGCGCGGCTCGCTGACGTCCGCCGCCGCACCGTCGCGCTCGCGGCTCCGCTCTCGCCGGAGGACGCCGCCGTTCAATCGATGCCGGACGCGAGCCCGGCGAAGTGGCACCTCGCGCACACGTCCTGGTTCTTCGAGGCGTTCGTGCTCCCCCGGGTGGAGCGGGCCTTCCGCCCGTTTCACGATGCGTACGCGTACCTCTTCAACTCCTACTACGAGGCGGTCGGGCCGCGGCAGCCCAGGCCGCAGCGGGGCCTGCTCTCTCGCCCCTCGCTGGCGGAGGTGCTCCGCTACCGCGCGAACGTGGACGAGCGGATGTCGGCGGCGCTCGCCGCGCGCCCCGGGGACGAGGTCCTCGCCACGGTGGAGCTGGGGATCGCCCACGAGGAGCAGCACCAGGAGCTGCTCCTCACCGACGTGAAGCACGCCTTCTTCTCGAACCCGCTCCGCCCCGCCTACGCCCCGGACGCCCTCCCGGGGAGACCGGCGCCCGCCTCCGCCCCGCCGCTCGCCTACGTCCCGCGCGACGGCGGGATCGTCGAGGTCGGCGCGCGCGGGAGCGAGTTCGCGTTCGACAACGAGCGGCCCCGCCACCGCGCCCTCCTGGAGCCGCACGCCCTCGCGACGCGGCCCACCACGAACGGCGAGTGGCTCGCCTTCGTGGAGGACGGGGGCTACCGGCGGCCCGAGCTGTGGCTCTCCGACGGGTTCGCCGCGGCGCGCGCAGGTGACTGGAAGGCGCCGCTCTACTGGGAGCGCGGGGAGAGCGGATGGGCGATCTTCACGCTCGCGGGCCCGCGCCCGCTCGATCCCGCGGAGCCCGTCGCGCACGTCTCGTACTACGAGGCGGACGCCTACGCGCGGTGGGCGGGCGCGCGGCTGCCGACCGAGGTCGAGTGGGAGGCGGCGGCGGCCGGAGCGAGCGCCACCGCCGAAGGGACGCTCGCGGACGCGGGACGGTTCCACCCCGCGCCGGCCGCCGCCGGTCCGGGGTTCCGCCAGCTCCTCGGCGACGTGTGGGAGTGGACCTCGTCCGCCTACGCGCCATACCCGGGCTTCCGCCCGCTGGCGGGGCCGCTCGGCGAGTACAACGGGAAGTTCATGGTCAGCCAGCTCACCCTGCGCGGCGGCTCGTGCGCCACGCCGCGGGGGCACGTGCGCCCGACGTACCGGAACTTCTTCCCTCCGGGGGCGCGCTGGCAGTTCACGGGCGTACGACTGGCGAGGGACGGGGCGTGATCGGACTCGAGGGTGCGAGCATCGGGGTGGGGGAGCGGACGAGCGAGTCCGCCCGGTTCCGCGAGGACGTGGTGCGCGGCCTGTCGCTGCCGCGAAAGGCGCTGCCGCCGAAGTGGCTCTACGACCGCCGCGGCTCGGCGCTGTTCGAGCTCATCTGCGAGCAGCCGGAGTACTACCCGACGCGGACGGAGCTCGGGATCCTGGAGGGGTACGCCGGTGAGATCGCCGAGGCGATCGGCCCCGGCGCGCTCGTCTTCGAGCCCGGCGCCGGCAGCGGCCGGAAGACCGCGCTCCTGCTCGCGGCGCTGGAGCGGCCCGCCGGCTACGTGCCGGTCGACATCTCCGGGGACGCGCTCCTCGAAGGCGCCGAGTCCCTGCGCCGGCAGTTCCCGCGCCTCCCGGTCCTGCCGCTCGTGGGCGACTTCACCGCGCCCATGGCGCTGCCCCTCGGGGAGCTCCCCGCGCGCCGGCGCGTGGCGTTCTTCCCGGGCTCGACCATCGGCAACTTCGATCCGCCCGAGGCCGTGGCGCTGCTCCGGCGGATGGCGCGCGACGCCGGGCCGGGCGGCGCGCTCGTCATCGGCGTCGATCTCGCCAAGGACGAGCGGACCCTCGTCCGCGCCTACGACGACGCCCGCGGCGTCACCGCCGCGTTCGACCTGAACCTGCTCGCGCGCATGAACCGCGAGCTCGGCGGGGACTTCCGGCTCTCTTCGTTCCGCCACCGCGCGATCTTCGACCCGGACTACTCGCGCGTGGAGATGCACCTCGAGAGCCTGGAGCCGCAGATCGTCACCGTGGCGGGCGAGCCCTTCGCGTTCCGCGCCGGCGAGACCATCCACACCGAGAGCGCGTACAAGTGGGAGCCGCGCGCCTTCGACGCGCTCGCGCTCATCGCCGGCTGGCGCCCGGAGCGGACCTGGACGGACGAGCGGGCCTGGTTCGCGGTGAAGCTCTACACCGCCGTACGCTGAACGGCCGATCATGATTCGCGAACGGGCGAGCGACGCGCGCGCGCCGGGGCCCTGACGGTCCATGGGCGCGCGGCGGACCGCGGCCGAGCTGGAGGCGCGCGCCGCCCGCGCGGCGCCGGGCAGCACGGCGCGGCCGCCGGTCTCGGAGCCGCTCGCGATGCTGCAGCGGCGGGGCCTCGACCCGCGCCCGTCGCGGCACGACCTGCCGTTCCCGCCCGGGCACGATCCCGCCGCCGTCGCGGCCCTCGTCGAGCGCCTCCGGCACTACGCCTTCCGGCTGTTCCTGCGCGGCGCGATCCTGCGTGGCGCGGGGTTCACGCCCGGGCAGGCGACGCGCTACGTCGCCGCCGAGAAGGCGCGCGAGCTGGCCGACGCGCTGGTCGCCATGGGGCTCGCCGCGCCGCTCCCCCGCGGCCGCTACCGGCTCGTGCACCGGCCGCGCACCTTCGGCGGCACGCTCGAGTGGTGGCTCGGCGAGGAGCTGCGCGCGCGGCTCGCGCTCGAGGTGGCGACGGGCGTCCGCTCCGGCGCGCCCGGCGTCGGCGGCGACCTCGACGTCGTCGCGGCCGGCGAGGGGAAGCTCATCTACCTGGAGGTGAAGTCGTCCCCGCCCAAGCACGTCACCCAGCCGGAGGTCGGCGCGTTCCTGCGCCGCGTCTCGGCGGTCCGGCCCGACGTCGCGCTCTTCGTCGTCGACACGGCGCTCCGCCTCGGGGACAAGATCGTCCCGATGTTCGAGCTCGCCCTCGCGCGCGGCGGCGGCGCGGGGCCGGTCCGCCGCCTGTTCCGAGAGACGTGGTCGGTCGGGCCGCACGTCTACGTGGTGAACGCGCGGGAGGACCTCGTGGACAACGTGTGCCGCGCGATCGCGGAGGGGATCCGGGCGCTGGCGCCGCCGGCGCCGTAGGGGAGGGGGACTCGACCGCGAGTGCGACCGGTCCCCCCACGCGTCGTCCGTTCTCCATTCGTCACGTCTTCCGCGCGGTCTGGCAGCGTCGCGCGAGCGCCCGCCCCGGCGGACCGGAGCGGGCGCGGGCGTCTCCCATGGGGGCGGAGCGTCAGGAGACCGGCTGCGGCTCGGCGAACAGGGCATGCCCGCCCGCCTCCCCGACGGCGGCTGGCCGCGCGGCCGGGGTCACGGGCAGCTTCGGGCGGAGCTCCTCGACCGTCACGCCGAGGCCGATGCCGCCCTGCTCGAGCCAGGCGTGCTTGCCCTCGAGCACCTCGCGGCCCATCGCGTAGCTCCTCGCGTCGTCGTTGCTCCAGAGCGCGCCGAAGAGGGCACGCACCTTCCGGCGCGTGCCGAGGCAGAAGTGATCGGCGAGCCTCGCGGCGTCCGCCGCCTCGGAGAGGCCGGCGTTCTTCATCGCCTGCGCGCGCGTCACGCTCGCCGCCATCGCGAAGAGCTCGTTCGCGATGTCCACGAGGCGGAACAGGAACGCCTGCTTCCGCTCCGCGGCGGCCTGGAAGACCACCATCGAGTGGAAGATCTCTCGCGCGAGCTTGCGGCTCGAGCGCTCGACGAAGCGGAGGTGGCTCGCGTTCCTGCCGAACTCGCGGTAGCGCGGGGCGAAGAGACCCCGCGCCCACAGGCCGAGGTACCAGGGCACGTAGAACGCCCCGAGCCTCGGGAGCTGGGCGAGCTTGCTCGAGACCGGCACCTTCGGGTCGATGAGGGCGCCGGCGATCTCGAGGTGCTTGTCCACCGCCTCGCGCGCCATGAAGAGGTGCATCACCTCCGACGAGCCCTCGAAGATGAGGTTGATGCGCAGGTCGCGCATCGCGCGCTCCACGTCGACGCCCGCCTCGCCGCGCGCGGCGAGGGAGCTCGCCTTCTCGTACCCGCGGCCGCCGCGGATCTGCATCGTCTCGTCCACGAGGTGCCAGGCCTCGACGGTGTTCCACTCCTTCGCCGCGGCGGCCTCGAGGCGGATGTCGTAGCCCTTCCGGTCGGCGAGCGACTGGGCGAGATCCGAGACCGCCTCCATGGCGAAGACGGTGGACGCCATGCCGGCGAGCTTGTGCGCGATCGCCTCGTGCTTGCCGATCTCCTGGCCCCACTGGACGCGGGCCTGGGACCACTTGCGCGAGAGCTCGAGGAACCGCTTCCCGCCGCCGACCACCGCGGCCGGGAGCGACAGCCGGCCGGTGTTGAGCGTCGTGAGCGCGATCTTGAGGCCGCGGCCCTCCTTGCCGATGAGGTTCTCGACCGGGACCTTCACGTCCGTGAAGCGGATGGCGGCGTTGGCGAGCGCGCGGAGGCCCATGAACCTGCAGCGGTGCGTGACCTCCACGCCCTCCGAGTCCGCCTCCACCACGAACGCGCTGATGGCGCTCGTGCGCGGGTTCTTCGCCATGACCACGAGGAGCTCGGCGATGGTGCCGTTCGTGCACCAGAGCTTGGAGCCGTTGATGACGTAGTGCCTGCCGTCGGGGCTGAGCTCGTAGCTCGTGGAGAGGCGGGCCGGATCCGAGCCGACCTGCACCTCGGTGAGCGCGAACGCGCTCACCGCGCCCTTCGCGATGCGCGGCAGGTACTTCTTCTTCAGCTCGGGAGAGCCGAAGAGCTTGAGCGGCTGCGGGACGCCGATCGACTGGTGCGCCGAGAGCAGGGCGGTGACGTTCGCGTCGTAGCCGCCGACGAGCTGCATGGCCTTGCCGTACTCGACCTGGGTGAGCCCCAGGCCGCCGTACTCGACCGGCACCTTCATCCCGAACGCGCCGAGCTTGCGGAGCCCGTCGAGGACCTCCGGCGGATACTCGCCGGTCTCGTCGATGCGGACGGGATCCACCTTCTCGCGCAGGAACCGCTCGAGCTCCGCGTAGAAGCGCTGGAACTCGGGACGCTCCGCCCGATCGAGCGGATAGGGGTGGATGAGATCCAGCCGAAGCTTCCCGAGGAACAGCTCGCGGAGGAACCCGGCACCCTGCCACTCGGCCTCCCGTGCCGCCTCGGCCACCTCGCGGGAGCGCTGCATCTCGTCATTGCGCTGCGTCACGGCCATGGCGCTACCTCCCCTGATTCCCTAATCAAATTAACGCAACGCGCCTTGCCAACTGACACGACCCCTCGGGGCGCGGGTCGGCGGAGGCTCGCCCGAGGGGGCGGGGGACAGCCCCTGGCGTCCGGGCGCCATGCGATCGACCCTATCGCTGGCCAGACGATGCCGAAGCCGCCCTCCCGCGAATCGCCCGCCTTCCTCGCGCTGCTCGCCCTCGCCCTCCTGGCCGTGCTCGGCGCGGACGCCGTGGGCCCCCTCGGCTCCGCCGAGTGGGCGCTGTACGCAGTGCCGGTCGCCCTGACGCTGCTCGCGCGAACCGCGTGGGCGCCGCTCGCCACCGCCACCGCGGCCACCGCCCTGGTCGCGGTCGGCTACCACCTGTCGCCCGCGGCGCCGGTGGGCCTCCCCGCCTGGCTGCCCGTCACGAACAGGGTGATCGGCCTCGTGATGGTCTGGGTGGTCGCGCTCATCGTCCGGGCCACGGTGCGCGCGCGGGCGGAGGTCGCGCGGGAGCAGTGGTTGCGGGAGGGGACGGCCGTGGTCCGGCGCGCGCTGCAGGGCGACAAGGCCGTCGAGGCGGTCGCGGCCGACGCGCTCCGCGCGATCGCGAACCACCTCGGCGCCGAGATCGGCGTGCTGCACGTGGCGGGCGACGACGGCCGCTATCACCGGCGCGCGGCCCTCGCGGGAGCGCCGGGCGGCGCGCCCGCCCCGTTCGCGGAGGGGGAGGGGCTCCCGGGAGAGGTCGCGGTGGCCGGGCGCGTGCGGGTCGTGAACGACGTCCCGCCGGGCTACCTGCGCGTCACCTCCGGCGCGGGCGCGGCCGACCCGCGCGCCCTCGTGCTCGCGCCGTCGAGGGTGGACGACGAGGTGAACGGCGTCGTCGAGCTCGGCGCGTTCCGACCGTTCGACGACCTCGACGTCGAGGTGCTCGACCGCATCGCGCTGCCGCTGGGGATCTCGCTCCGCTCCGCCCGGGACCGGGCGCGGCTCGAGGAGCTGCTCGCGGAGACGCAGCGGCAGGCGGAGCGGCTCGAGGTGCAGCAGGAGGAGCTGCGCGTCGCGAACGAGGAGCTGCAGTCGCAGGCCGACGCGCTGCGCGAGTCCCAGGCTCGGCTCGAGGAACAGCAGGCGGAGCTCGAGCAGGTGAACGTCCAGCTCGAGGAGCAGGCCACGGTCCTCGAGGATCAGCGGGCGCAGCTCGCCGGGCGCGGCGCGGAGCTCGAGGAGCGCGCGCGCGAGCTCGAGCGCGCGAGCCGGTTCAAGTCGGAGTTCCTCGCCAACATGTCGCACGAGCTCCGCACCCCGCTCAACAGCGCGCTCATCCTCGCGAAGCTCCTCGGCGAGAACGCGACCGGGAACCTCACGGAGGAGCAGGTGAGGTACGCGCGCACGATCCACCAGGCGGGCAGCGACCTGCTCGCGCTCATCAACGACATCCTCGACCTCTCCAAGATCGAGGCGGGCCGGCTGGAGGTCCACCCGGAGGCGCTGCCGATCGCGCGGCTCGTGGAGCAGCTCGCGCTCACGTTCGCGCCGATCGCGGCGGAGCGCGGCCTGGCGTTCGAGCGGATCATCGAGCCGGGGGCGCCCGCGGAGCTCACGACCGATCCCCAGCGCCTGCTCCAGATCCTGCAGAACCTCCTCTCGAACGCGTTCAAGTTCACGGAGCGCGGCGGGGTCATCCTGCGAGTCTCGTCCGCGCCGGACGACCGCGTCGCGCTGTCGGTCCGGGACACCGGCATCGGCATCCCCGAGGAGAAGCAGCGCCTCGTGTTCGAGGCGTTCCGGCAGGCCGACGGCACGATCAACCGGCGCTACGGGGGCACGGGGCTCGGGCTCTCCATCGCGCGCGAGCTCGTGGCGCTCCTCGGAGGGGAGCTCTCGATCGAGAGCGCGCCGGGGAAGGGGAGCGTCTTCACGGTCACGCTGCCGAGAGCCATCGGCCCTCGCGCGCGCGAGGGCGTCCCGCACGTTCCCGCGCCGGCTCCGCCTGCGCCGCCCGCCGAGCCCGCGCCGGCCGCGAGCCGGCCGCCGCCGGCCCTGCGAGCGACCGCGCCCGCCGCCCT
>NZ_JALCYX010000026.1:0-61131 GCF_022690695.1 Anaeromyxobacter sp. SG17 | reverse complement strand
AGCAGGGTGCGGAGATCCTCGGCCGCGCGCGCCGGCTCGCCCGCCGCGCGCCGCAGCTCGGCGGCCTCGTGCAGGGCGTCGCCCCCGGCCGGCACGCCGCGGTAGCGCGCCGCGAACGCCTCGAGCCGCGCGGCGGCCTCGGCGGGCGGGAGCCCCTTCCCCTCGGCGCGCACGCCCTCGAGGTCGCGGCGCGCGAGCGTGTCCGCGTCCTCGACCGACATCTCCTGCCCGTTCACCACCACCCGCTTCGGGCAGGCAGCGAGGGCGAGGAACAGGAAAGCGAGCACCTTCCGGGCGACGACGCGCATGGGAACCCCGATCTACTGCGGAACCCGCAGGGTGGGAACAGATTCCCCCCGGCTCGGCGCACGATCCCGGGCCTGCGGCGGGCGTCCTCGCTCCTTGCGCCTGCGGCGTACGGAAGCAGTACGCCTCGGCGCGCGTCGCTGCGGGTGCCCGCCTCGGCTCCGGGCTCGTGCGCCTTGGAAAGTTACCCCTTCGCGTCGCGCAGGAGATCGCCGACCTTCTGCCAGAAGCTGCGCGCCTGGGGGTGCGTGTCCTCGCCCGAGATCGCGGCGAAGCGCTCGAGCAGCTCGCGCTGCTCCTTGGTGAGGTGGGTGGGGGTCTCGACGAGGAGCCGCACGTGCTCGTCGCCGCGCCCGCCGCCGGACAGGGCGGGGATCCCCTTCCCCTTCAGGCGGAACACCTTCCCGCTCTGCGTGCCGGCCGGGACCTTGAGCTTCGCCGGCCCGTCGAGGGTGGGGACGTCGATGGTCGCGCCGAGCGCCGCCTGCGTGAAGGAGATCGGCATCTCGCAGAGGACCTCGGTGTCCTCGCGCGAGAAGATCGGGTGATCGCGCACCTGCAGCACGACGTAGAGATCGCCGGGGCTGCCGCCCGCGACCGGCGCGGGCTCGCCCTCGCCGGAGAGCTTGAGGCGCGTGCCGGTGTCCACGCCGGGCGGGACCTTCACCTCGACGGTCGCCTCCTCGCGCAGCGCGCCCTGCCCGGCGCAGGCCGGGCACTTGTCCACGATGACGCGGCCCGAGCCCTGGCAGTGGTGGCAGGTGC
Organism: Anaeromyxobacter sp. SG17; assembly: GCF_022690695.1. Lineage (NCBI taxonomy): Bacteria > Pseudomonadati > Myxococcota > Myxococcia > Myxococcales > Anaeromyxobacteraceae > Anaeromyxobacter > Anaeromyxobacter sp. SG17. The sequence goes on along the minus strand of NZ_JALCYX010000026.1, from coordinate 60,060 downwards.
GGGCGATCGAGAAGAAGCCCTGGGTGAGCCGGATCTCGCCGGCGCCGCCGCAGGTCGGGCAGGTCTTCGGGCCGGTGCCCGGCTTCGCGCCGGAGCCGTGGCAGGTCTCGCATGCCTTCGGGCGCGGGATGGTGATGCGGGCGACCGTGCCGAACGCGGCCTCCTCGAAGCCGATCTCGAGGTGGTAGCGGAGGTCCGAGCCCCGGGTGCGCTGGCGCTGCCGTCGCCCGCCCGCGCCCCCGCCGAACATCTCCCCGAAGATGTCGCCGAAGATGTCGTTGATGCTGGCGCCGCCGCCGAAGGGGAACCCCTCCGCGCCGGGCATGCCGCCGTTCGTGTGCCCGAACCGGTCGTAGCGGGCCCGCTTGTCGGGATCCGAGAGGACCGAGTAGGCCTCGGACGCCTCCTTGAACTGCTCCTCGGCGTGCTTGTCGCCCGGGTTCTTGTCCGGGTGGAGCTTGTGGGCGAGCCTCCGGTACGCGGTCTTGATCGCCTGCTCGTCCGCGGCGCGCTCGACGCCGAGGACATCGTAGTAGTCTCGCTTATCCACGTGTTTTCGCGCCCTTCCGCAGCGGACCGCCCGCGCCGGCGGCAATATAACGCACGCGGCGGGGCTGACAATTCGGCCCGGCCGATCTCGCCCGCCGGCGCGCTACGGGGCGCGCCGCCTCGCGACCCGGGGGCTCCGGGCGACGCTCGGCGGAGCGGCTAGCTGCCGCCCCCCTGCTGCGCGTAGATCGCGTCCGCGATGCGGTAGGCGCTGCCCTCGAGCCGGCCGAGCGCCTCCTTCACGGCGGCGGCGTCGCCGCCCTCGAGCGTCGCCTTGAGCGCGTCGAGGTCGGCGCGGATCTCGGCGAGGTCGCCCTCGGCGAGGGCGCTCGCGTACTCCTCGAGGCTCTTCTCGGTCGTGTAGATGAGCCCCTCGGCGTTGTTCTTGAGGTCCGCGAGCTCCTTCTTCACCACGTCGTCGGCGCGGTTCGCCTCGGCGTCGCGGATCATCCGCTGGATCTCCTCCTCGCTGAGGCCGGAGGAGCCGGTGATGCGGATCTGCTGCTGCTTGCCGGTGCCGAGGTCCTTCGCAGAGACGTGCACGATCCCGTTCGCGTCGATGTCGAAGGTGACCTCGATCTGCGGCACGCCGCGGGGCGCGGGCGGGATGCCCACGAGCTCGAAGCGCGCGAGGGTCTTGTCGTCGGCGGCCATGCCGCGCTCGCCCTGCAGCACGTGGACGGAGACGAGGGGCTGGTTGTCGACCGCGGTGGAGAACACCTGCGACTTCTTGCAGGGCACGGTGGTGTTCTTGTCGATGATCTTCGTGAACACGCCGCCGGCGGTCTCGACGCCGAGCGAGAGCGGCGTCACGTCGAGGAGGAGGACGTCCTTCACCTCGCCCTTGAGGACGCCGCCCTGGATCGCCGCCCCGACCGCGACGACCTCGTCCGGGTTCACGCCCTTGTGCGGCTCCTTGCCGAAGAAGCGCTTCACGACCTCCTGCACCTTCGGCATGCGGGTCATGCCGCCGACCAGGATGACCGTGTCGATCTGCTGGACGGTGACGCCCGCGTCCTTGAGGGCGGTGCGGCACGGCTCGAGCGTCCGCTCGATGAGATCGCCGCACAGCTCCTCGAGCGTGGCGCGGTCGAGGGTCTCGGCGAGGTGCTTCGGGCCGCTCGCGTCGGCGGTGATGAACGGGAGGTTCACCTCCGTCTCGGTCGCGCTCGAGAGCTCGTGCTTCGCCCGCTCCGCGGCCTCCTTGAGGCGCTGCAGCGCCATCCGGTCGCGCGTGAGGTCGATGCCGGTCTGCTCGCGGAAGCGCCGCGAGAGCCAGTCGATGAGCCGCTGGTCGAAGTCCTCGCCGCCGAGGAAGGTGTCGCCGTTCGTCGCCTTCACCTCGAACACGCCGAGGTTGAGCTCGAGGACGGTGATGTCGAAGGTGCCGCCGCCGAGGTCGTACACCGCCACCCGCTCGGTGGCGCCCGCCTTCTGCTTGTCGATGCCGTAGGCGAGGGCGGCGGCGGTGGGCTCGTTGATGATGCGGAGCACGTCGAGGCCCGCGATGCGGCCGCCGTCCTTCGTGGCCTGGCGCTGGGCGTCGTTGAAGTAGGCCGGGCAGGTGACGATCGCCTCGGTGACCGCCTCGCCGAGGTAGTCCTCCGCGGTCTGCTTCATCTTCGCGAGGACCATCGCGGAGATCTCGGCGGGCGAGAAGGACCTGCCGCTCGCCTCCACCCAGGCGTCGCCGTTGCCGGCCGCCACGATCCGGTACGGCACGAGCCCCGCCGAGCGCGCCACCTCGGGATCCTGGAACTTGCGGCCGATGAGCCGCTTCACGACGTACACCGTCGACTCGGGGTTGGTGATGGCCTGCCGCTTCGCGATCTGGCCGACGAGCCGCTCGCCGCCCTCCGTGAACGCGACCATCGACGGCGTCGTGCGCGAGCCCTCGCTGTTCGGGATGACGACGGCGTCGCCGCCCTCCATCACCGCGACGCAGGAGTTCGTCGTGCCGAGGTCGATGCCGATCACCTTCCCCATCGATCGATCACCCTTCCTTCGGACCCGCGGCCGGGGGCGGCGCGGCGATCGCCACGCCCACCATGGCCGGCCGGACGAGCCGGTCGTGGAGCTTGAAGCCGCGCGCGTGCTCGAGGACCACCGTCCCCGGCGGCGAGGCGTCGGTGGGCACCTGCAGCAGCGCCTCGTGCACGGCCGGATCGAAGCGCTCGCCCATGGCGCTGAAGGCGCTCACGCCGTGCCTCGCGAGCGCCTGCTCGAAGCTCGTCCGCACGAGCCGCACGCCCTTGGCGAGCGCGTCGTCCTCCGTGGCCGCGGCGAGCGCGCGGTCGAGCCCGTCGAGCACGGGCAGCACGTCCTTCACCACCCGCTCGATCCCGAAGCGCTGCACCTCGTCGCGCTCACGCGCCGCGCGCTTCTTGTAGTTCTCGAGGTCGGCGGCGGCGCGGAGCAGCTTCTCGTGCTCGGCCCGGAGCTTGTCGAGCACCTCCCGCCCCTTCGCCTGGGAGAGCTCGAGCTCGGCCCGGAGCCGCTCGACCTCGCCCGGCTCGGCGGCGGCGGGCGCGCTCTCCACCTCGAGCGGCGCCGCCTCGGCCTGGGGCTCGCCGCCCGAGATCCGCTCGACGGAGCGGAGCGCCTCCTCGACCGCGTCGAGGGGGATGTCCGCCCGGAAGGCACCTTTGTCGTGGGTGTCGGCCATCGCTCGCGATCGGGGGTTCGAAGGGGCGAGCGACGCCGCGGCACGCCTCGCGCCGCGCGCGCGCGCTCGCGGCCATCATGGCACGGGCCCGACGGGCGGAACAAGGCTCGCGCCGCGACGGAGCGCGCCCGGCCCGCGGCCCGTGTACGCCGCTCCCGCTACCCGTCCGACAGGGCCGCGAGGGCGCGCGAGATGTGGCGCGCGGTGAGATCCACGAGCGGTATGACGCGCGCGTAGTTCATGCGCGTGGGGCCCACCACCGCGAGCGTGCCGAGCACGTGATCGCCGCGCCCGTACGGCGCCGCGATGACCGAGACGTCCGGCACCGCCGCGAACTCGCTCTCCGCGCCGATGAAGATCTGCACCTCCTGCGAGGTGAGCACGCGATCGAGCACCCGCAGGATGCGGTCCTTCTCGGCGAACGCCTTGAGCAGCGCCCGCGCCTTGCGCACGTTCGCGAACTCCGGCGCGTCGAGGAAGCTCTCCTCGCCGTCGACGAGCACCCGCTCCTCGTTCGGCGCGAAGGACTGCTCCGCGAGCGAGAGTGCCTTCTGGAGGAGGTCGTGCAGCGCGCTCTGGTCGGCGCGCATGTCGGAGAGGATCTGCTCGCGCACCGCCGGGAGCGTCTCCGCCGCGGCCGCGAGCGCCTGGATCTTCTCGTTCAGGTAGTGCGCGGCGCGCTCGAGGTCCGCCGCCGCCATGGGGAACTCGAGCTGCACGAGCTTGTTCGTGACGATCCCCGCCTCGGAGACGAACACGGCGAGCACCCGGTTCTCGCGCAGCCGCACGAACTCCACCTGGCGGACGGGATCGACCCGGGGCCGCGGCGTCGTGACCACGCCCGCGTGGTGCGAGAGCGAGTGGAGCAGGTCGGCGGTGCTCTCGAGGAGCTGGCCCACGTCGTTCGCGGCGTGGGCGAGCCGCTCGATCCGGTCGCGGTCCTGCGCCGAGGGCGGGCGCATCTTGAGGAGCGAGTCGACGTAGAGCCGGTAGCCGCGCTCGGTGGGGATCCGCCCGGAGGAGGCGTGCGGCTTCTCGAGGAAGCCGAGCTCCTCGAGATCGCCCATCACCGACCGCACCGTGGCGGGAGAGCAGTCGAGCTCGTGGCGTGCGAGGAGCGGCTGGCTCGCGACCGGCTCGCCGGTCTGGATGTAGTCCTGGACCAGCGCGCGGAGGATCTCGCGCTCGCGTTTGTCCAGCTCGCCTGTGGGCCCCGGCATCGGTCTCCGCCTACTCGCCGGCGAGGTGCCTCTCCGCCGACGCGGCGAGGGCCGCGAAGCGGCTCCCGGAGAGCTCCCGCCAGCGCGCGCCCGCGAGCGCTCGATCGCCCGACGCCTGGGCGACGAGCGCCTCGAGGTGAATGCGCTCCTCGGGGTAGACGTAAGCGAACGCTGCCCGCGCCGCACCCCCGTCGTCGAGCCGCAGCGCCTCGGCGAGGGCGGCGCGCGTGGCGTCCTGCTCGCCGCGTCCGTCGGCGAGCAGCGCGAGCGCGTACCAGGGCTCGGGCCGCGCCGGATCGATGGCGCGCGCGGTCTCGAGGTAGGCCTCGGCGGCGGAGACGTACCCCTCGGCCGCGTAGAGCTCGCCGAGGTTCACGAGCGCCGCCTGCTGCTCCCGGGGCCTGCCGCTCGCGACCACCTCGTCGAGCAGCCGGCGCGCCGCGTCGGCGTGCCCCTCGAGCAGGTAGCTCACCGCGAGGTCGTTGAGCGCGGCCAGGCGATCGGGATCCTGGGCGAGCGACGCCTCGAAGGACGCGCGGGCGCCCGCGAGGTCGCCCGCCCGGACACGCTCAGAGCCCGCGCCCGGCGGGCTCGCGAGCGTGGCGAGCATGGGCGCCGCGTCCTCGCGAGCGGCCGGGCGAGGCTCCGCCCCGCCGCACGCAGCGAGGGCGAGCGACGCGAGGGCCGCAGCGATGGAGGAGCGGGAGATCGGTGGCCGCACGGGTGGCTCTAAGGCGTTCCAGGGCTGGTCCGAGTGTAGCGGTGCCCCAGAGGCCGATCAAGGAAGCAGGTGGCGCAGCGGGCGCGGCGGGATGGGGGGAGTTAGGATCAGGGCGAGGCGTCGGGCACGGCGAGGATCGGCGTGAACGCTCCCCCGAAGTCGCGAACGCTCCCCACGGGGGCGAGCGACTGCGGCGGCGCGAGCACGGCGAAGGTCGTCCGTTGAGCCCGGCGCCTCTTCTTTTCGACCGCGTCCCGAGCGGGCATGAAACGCGCGCGCCCCCAGGCGGCGTCGCAAGTAAGATGCCGCCCCCGAGCCGATCGCCGTGATCACGACGAAGCCTTCCTCAGACGAGACTGCCCCGACCGACGCGCGCGCCCGCGTCCGCCGCGCCCTCGAGACCCAGCGGCGCGCCGACGTGGTGGGCGTCGCCGGCGCCGCCCGCGGATACCTCGTGCGGGAGCTCCTCGCGCCGGGCCCCGCCCGGGCGCGCGCGGTCCTCGCGGTCGCACCCGATGAGGAGGACGCGGACGGGCTCGCGCGCGACCTCGCGTTCTTCCTCGGGCGTGACGCCGTCGTGCGCGTCCCGTCCGACGCGGTGCTGCCCTACGACGACCTGTCGCCGGACCGCGGCGTGGAGATGGAGCGGCTCTCCGCGCTCGCGAAGCTCCATGTCGCCCCGGATGCCGTGAAGGCGGTGGTGGTCTCGGCGCGCGCGCTCGCGCGCCGCATGGTGCCGCGCCGCGTGTTCGAGGCGGGGGCGGACCTCCTCGGCAAGGGCGTCTCGATCGAGCGCGAGGCGCTCGCCGCGAAGCTCGTGCTGCTCGGCTTCACCCGCACGCCCCTCGTCGAGGACCCCGGCACGTTCGCCGTCCGCGGCGGCATCGTCGACCTGTGGAGCCCGGCCGACGCCGCGCCCGTGCGGCTCGAGTTCTTCGGGGACGAGATCGAGAGCTGCCGCGCCTTCGACCCGCAGACCCAGCGCAGCGAGGGCGACGTGGCGGAGGTGCTCCTCTCCCCGGCGCGCGAGGCGCTCTTCTCCGACGAGGGGAAGGAGGCGGCCAAGGCGGCGGTGCGCGAGGCGGCCGAGCGCGTGAACCGTCCCACCTCGCGGGTGCGCGAGGTGCTCGACGCGATCGACGCCGGCACCCCGTTCTTCGGCATGGAGGCGCTCCTCCCCGGCTTCCACGCCGGGGGGCTCGGCACGCTCCTCGACTACCTGCCCCCGGGCACCCTCGCCTACGTGGACGACGCGGCCGGCGTGGAGGAGGCGCTCCAGGAGCTCGACGCGGAGCTCGCCCGCGAGCACGAGGCCGCGCTGCGCCGCGAGGAGCTGGCCCTCCCGCCGCAGGCGCACTTCCTCCCCGCCGCCGAGGCGCTCGCCGCGCTCGCGGCGCGGCCGGTGGTGCGCCGCCACGGGGTGTGGCTCGGGACGGCGGAGCCCGTCCGCTTTTCGCTCTCGGACACCCACGCCATCCGCGGGGAGATCGAGGCCGCCCACGGCGACGAGGGCGCGCTCGCCCCGCTCACCCGCCGCCTCGACGAGTGGCGCCGGCGGGGCATCGCGGCCGTGGTCGCCTGCGGCTCGCCCTCCACCGCGGACCGGCTCCGCCGGCTCCTCGAGGATCGGCGCCAGGCGTTGCGCGCGCACGAGGGCCCTCCAGGCGATCCGCGCGCGATCTTCGACCCCGCCATCCACGCCCACGTGTTCCAGGGCGAGATCTCGCAGGGCTTCGTGGACGGCGAGGCGGGGCTCGCGGTCGTCGCCGACGAGGAGATCTTCGGCCGGCGGGTGCGCAAGAAGGCGCGGCGCACCAAGGAGGAGAACGCCTTCGCGGCGGCCTTCCGCGAGCTCAACGACGGCGACCTCGTCGTCCACGTCGAGCACGGCATCGCCCGCTACCTCGGCCTCACCAAGATGCAGATCCGCGGGGTGGAGGGCGACTTCCTCGTCCTCGCCTACGACGGCGCCGACCGGCTCTACCTGCCGGTCGCGAAGCTGCGCCAGGTGCAGAAGTTCACCGGCGCCTCGCCGGAGACGGTCCGGCTCGACCGGCTCGGCGGGCAGTCCTTCGCGCTCCGCAAGGCGCGGGTGAAGGAGCAGCTCCTCAAGATGGCGGCGGAGCTGCTCGACATCTACGCCGCACGCGCGGCGCACCCGGGCTTCCAGTTCGCCCAGCCGGACGGGATCTTCCGCGAGTTCGAGGCGGAGTTCCCCTGGGAGGAGACGCCCGACCAGGCGAAGGCGATCGCCGACGTGATCGCCGACATGACGAAGGGTTCCCGTCTGCGAGCGAAGGGGCAGTCGGCTGAGCCTGCCCCGGAGCGAGCGGGGGGAGCCTCATCCGCCCCCCCAGTTCCCATGGACCGGCTCGTCTGCGGCGACGTCGGCTACGGCAAGACCGAGGTGGCGATGCGCGCCGCCATGCTCGCGGTGCTCTCGAAGAAGCAGGTGGCGGTGCTCGTCCCGACCACCGTGCTCGCCTCGCAGCACGAGCGGACCTTCCGGGAGCGCTTCAAGGGCTACCCGGTGCGCATCGAGGCGGTCTCCCGGATGAAGACCTCCGAGGAGGTGAAGCGGATCCTGAAGGACGCCGCCCAGGGGAAGGTCGACATCGTCGTCGGCACGCACCGGCTCCTCGCCGCGGACGTCTCCTTCAAGGAGCTCGGCCTCGTGGTGGTGGACGAGGAGCAGCGCTTCGGCGTCGCGCACAAGGAGCGCCTGAAGAAGCTCCGCAAGCTCGTGGACGTCTTGACGCTCACCGCGACGCCCATCCCGCGCACGCTGCACATGAGCCTCGCCGGCGTGCGGGACCTCTCCATCATCGCCACGCCGCCGGAGGATCGGCGCGCCATCCGCACCTTCGTCATGAAGTTCGACCCGCAGGTGGTCAAGGAGGCGATCGAGACCGAGCTGAAGCGCGGCGGGCAGGTGTACTTCGTCCACAACCGCGTCCGCTCCATCAACGCGATGCAGAAGTTCCTCGCCGAGATCGCGCCCGAGGCGCGGGTGGGCGTCGCCCACGGGCAGATGGGCGAGGGCAAGCTCGAGGAGGTGATGAGCCGCTTCGTCCGCAAGGAGCTCGACGTGCTCCTCGCGACGTCGATCATCGAGAGCGGCCTCGACATCCCGAGCGCGAACACCATCATCGTGAACCGCGCCGACCACTTCGGCCTCGCGCAGCTCTACCAGATCCGCGGCCGCGTCGGCCGCAGCCGCGAGCGCGCCTACGCGTACCTGCTCGTGCCCGCGAGGCGCCCCGTGACGAAGGACGCCCAGAAGCGCCTCGAGGTCCTGCAGCGCTTCAGCGAGCTCGGCGCCGGCTTCAAGATCGCGAGCCACGACCTCGAGATCCGCGGGGCGGGGAACCTGCTCGGCAAGGACCAGTCCGGCCAGATCGAGGCGGTCGGCTTCGAGCTCTACTCCGAGCTCCTCGACGAGGCCGTGCGCGAGCTCAAGGGCGAGCCGCCGCGCGAGGACATCGATCCCGACGTGCAGCTCCCGGTGCCGGCCTTCATCCCCGACCCGTACATGCCGGACGTCCACCAGCGGCTCTACTTCTACAAGCGGCTGGCCCAGGCGACGACCGACGAGGAGCTCGACGAGGTGCGGGCGGAGATCATCGACCGCTGCGGCGATCCGCCGGAGGAGCTCGACGCGCTCTGCGACGTGATGGCGGTGAAGGTGCGGCTGCGCGCGCTGCGCATCCGCGCCATCGAGGCCGGCCCCGGCCGGCTCGTCCTCACCCTCGGCGAGACGGCCGCGCTCGACCCGTTCCTGCTCGCGAAGCACGTGGCGGCCTCGGGGGGCGCGCTCCGCCTCACCCCGGACATGAAGCTCGTCTCGGCGCTCCCCGGCGCGAAGCCCCCGCCGGCGAAGGCCCCGCCCGGCAAGCCTGCCAGGATCGTGAAGGGCAAGGCGGCCCCGCGCCCTGCGCCGGTGGCCGTCCGGACGGCGGCGGTCGGGCTCGTGCCGTCGCCGGCCATGGAGCTCTCGACCGGGCGCGAGCTGCTCGGCGCCGCCCGCCAGCTCCTCGCCGGCCTCGCCCGCTGCGCGCGGCCCGAGTGAAACGGGCCGCGGCGCCTGGCCGCGCCTCGCGTCGCATCGCGCGTCGCGAGCAGGCGCCGGGACAGGGCTTTGGGCGGCGGGGGCGCGACCTGGCGTGCGAGGGACGGCGGGCCACCCGACGGGGGGACCTCGTCCTTGATCCCCCCCTCGTTCCGTGCTCTTTTCAGCCGCTCCAAGCCAGCGCCCGGACCCCCGGCGGGGAAGAACGGGGCGTGGTCCTGCGTTGGCTGACCGGCCTTTACCGCACGTCTTCCCGAAGGAGCACCCGCATGCTGCGCCGTTCCCTCGTCATCGGCCTCTGCGCGCTCGCCGCCGCCTGCCAGTCGCCGAAGGACAAGAAGTCGGGCCCCGTGATCGCGAAGGGCAACGGGGTCACCATCACCGCCGACGAGTTCAAGGCCCGCCTCGACGAGCAGTCGCCGTTCATCCGGGCGCGCTACTCGACGCTCGAGCGGAAGAAGGAGTTCCTCGACAACCTCATCCGCTTCGAGGTGCTGGCGCGGGAGGCCGAGAAGCAGGGCCTCGCGACGGATCCCGACGTGCAGCTGACCCTGAAGAAGATCATGGTCCAGAAGCTCGTCCAGAAGAACTTCCAGGACCTCGAGCGCGCGAAGGAGGTCCCCGAGCCCGAGCTCCAGAAGTACTACGACGAGCACAAGACGGACTACTTCCGCCCGAAGCGCGTGCGCGTCGCCGCGGTGGTGTTCGAGGCGCCGGCCGGCTCGCCCGAGCGCGCGAAGAAGCTCGCCGCCGCGAAGGCCGCGCTCGCCAAGATCAAGGCCGACGAGCAGAAGAACCCGCTCGCCTTCACGCAGGCGGTCTCGCAGTACTCCGAGGACGCCGCCACGAAGAACGCCGGCGGCGACCTGCAGTACAAGTCGCACGAGGAGCTCACGGCGGCCTACTCGAAGGAGCTCGCCGACGCCGCCTTCGCGCTCTCCGCCGGGCAGACCTCCGGCGTCGTCGAGACGCCGAAGGGCTTCTACCTCCTCAAGCTCACCGCGCAGCAGGAGGAGCTGAACCGCTCCTTCGACCAGGTGAAGGCGCAGATCCAGAACAAGCTCTACCGCGAGAAGAAGACGAAGGAGTTCGACGAGTGGCTGAAGCGCCTCAAGGACGAGGCGAAGATCTCCGTCGACGAGAAGGCCCTCGAGGCGGTGGAGGTCAGCGCCGCCGCGCCGGGCGCCATGCCCGGGATGCCCGGCACCGGGATGACGGGGGTCATGCCCCACGGCCCGATGCCGAGCGCGACCCCCGCCCCGCCGGCGAAGTAGGCGTGCGCGCGAGGCTCCTCATCCCGCTCGCGGCCCTCGGCGTGCTCGCCGGGGGCTGCGGCCGGTGCGGCGGCGAGAAGAAGGACGCGCCGCCCGCGCCGCGCGCCGTGGCGCTCGTGAACGGCGAGCCCATCGGCGCCGACGTCCTCGCGCGCGAGCTGCGCGAGACGCGCGCCGGCGAGGCCCAGGCCGACGGCGGGGGCGACACGCTCCGCCGCGGCCTCCTCGACGAGCTCGTGGATCGGGCGCTCCTCCTCCAGGAGGCGCGCGCCCGGTCCATCGTGGTGGGCCAGGACCAGGTCGAGCGCGCGTTCCTGCGGGTGCGCGCCGAGTACCCCGGCTCGAACTTCGACGACCTCCTCGCCCAGCAGCGCCTCGGCCAGGCGGACCTCAAGGGGCGGCTCAAGGACCAGCTCACCATCGAGCGGCTCTTCGAGGAGCAGGTGTTCCCGCAGGTGCAGGTCGCCGACGGGGAGATCCAGCGCTACTACGCGGACCACGCGGCGGAGTTCGAGGAGCCGGAGCGGGTGCACGTGCTCCAGGTCGTGGTGTCGACCAAGGAGGAGGCGCTCGCGATCCGCGACCGCCTCCGCAGGAACCCGCAGACCTTCGCGGAGGTCGCGCGCAAGTCGTCGATCGCCCCGGAGGGCAAGGCCGGCGGCGACCTCGGCTTCATCGGGCGCGGCGCGGGATTCCCCGAGGTCTTCGACGTCACCTTCTCCCTGCCCCTCAACAAGGTGAGCGACGTCACCCCCTCACCGTACGGCTTCCACGTCTTCAAGGTGATCGACCGGCGCGCCGCGGCCCGGCGCTCGCTCGACCAGGCGCGGCCCGAAATCGCCGAGAAGCTCACCCGCGAGAAGCGCGCGCGGGCCCAGGACGATTATCTCAAGGCCTTGCGCGAGCGCGCCCGCATCGAGATCGACGAGAAGGCCCTCGCCGGAGTGAATCCGTGACCCCAGCCGCCCTCCCCCTGCTCGTCCTCCTCGCCGCCGCCCCTGCCGCCCCCGCGGCCCCTGCGGCGCCCGCGACGCCTCCCCCGGCGGCCGCCCCTCACCAGGTCGTCGACCGCGTCGCCGCGCTCGTGAACGGCGAGGTGGTGACGCTCTCCGAGCTCGCCGACCGCGCCGGCCCCGCGCTGCTCAAGGCGGAGCAGCTCAGCCCGGGGCCCGAGCGCGACCAGGCCCAGGCCGCCGCGCTGAAGCGCGCCCTCGACGACGTGATCGCCGAGCGGCTCCTCCAGGCGAAGGCTGCGGAGCTGCAGCTCGAGGCGACCGAGCAGCAGATCGACGAGGCGGTCGCGGACATCAAGAAGCGCAACGACTTCGACGACGCGGCGCTCGAGCGCGCGCTCAAGGAGCAGGGGCTCGACCGGGCGGCCTTCCGCGCCAACGTGAAGCGCGAGTACGACGCCTTCCTCGTCCTCCAGTACGAGGTGCGCTCCAAGGTGAAGGTCTCGGACGACGACCTGCGCAACTACTACCAGTCCCACCCGCAGGAGTTCGGCGGCGAGGACGAGGTGAAGGTCCGCCACATCTTCCTGCCCCTGCCGGACGGCGCCACCAAGGCGCAGCAGGAGAAGGTGCAGGAGCAGATGACCCGCATCCTGCAGCGGCTCAAGACCGGCGAGGACTTCTCGGCAGTGGCGCGCGAGGTGTCGAAGGGCCCCTCCGCCGCCGAGGGCGGCGACCTCGGCTGGCTCCGCCGCGGCACCATCGAGAAGGCCCTCGAGGACGCGGCGTTCGCCCTCAAGCCGGGCGAGCTCTCGCCGCCCGTGCGCGCCGGCCCCGGCCTGCACGTCTTCAAGGTCGAGGAGCGCCGGGCGTCGGGGACGAGGTCGTTCGAGGACGCGAAGGAGGAGATCCGCGCCCACCTCGTCGACCAGCAGGCGGGCACCTACCGCCAGCAGCTCATCGCCGAGCTGCGCCGCGACGCGCTCGTCGAGACCAAGCTGCCCGAGCTGCAGAAGTGAGCGTCCGCGCGCGCCGGCACGCGGTCGCCGTCGCGCCGCGACCCATCGCCTCTTCGCCCCGGGCGCCGAGGCGCCGCGCCGCGAGCGCGCGGCCGGAGCGCGCCCGGCTCCCCGCGCTGCCGCGCATCGCCGTGAGCCTCGGCGACCCCTCGGGCGTGGGCGCCGAGGTGACCGCCAAGGCGCTCGCGGCGCTGCGGGGCGCCCTCGTGCCCTACGTCTTCGGCGACGCGCGCGTGCTCGCCCGCGAGCTCGCCTCGAGCGGACTCCCGCTCGTCGTCCCCGGCGCGCCGCTCCCGCCGGAGGGCGCGCTCGTCACGGTCACGCGGCTCCCCGCCGGCGCGGTGCGCCCCGGCCGCCCCGATCCCCGCGCCGGCGAGGCCCAGCTCGCCGCCCTGGAGGCCGCCTTCGACGCCGTGCGGCGCGGGGACGCCGACGCGCTCACCACCGCCCCGGTGTCGAAGGCCCAGGTCGCCCGCGCGCTGCCCGGCTTCGTGGGCCACACCGAGTGGCTCGAGGCCCGCTGCGGGGTGCGCCGCTCGGTGATGATGCTCGCCGGCGAGAAGCTCAAGATCGCGCTCGTCACGAACCACGTCGCCTTCGCGAAGCTCAGGCGCGCGCTCACCGTCGAGCGCATCGCCGAGACGCTCGTCATCACCCACCGGGCGCTGCGCGAGGACCTGGGCCTCGCGCGCCCGCGCCTCGCCCTCGCCGCGCTCAACCCGCACGCCGGCGAGGAGGGCGCGTTCGGCGACGAGGAGAAGACGCTCCTCCCCGCCGCGCTCGCCCGCGCGGCGAGCGCCGGCGCCCGCGCGCGCGGCCCGTTCCCCGCGGACTCGGTGTTCTTCCGCGCCGCGCTCGGCGAGTTCGACGCGGTGGTCGCCCTCTACCACGACCAGGGGCTCATCCCCGTGAAGCTCCTCGACGCGGTGGGCGGGGACCCGGCGGTGAACGTGACGCTCGGGCTCCCCATCGTGCGCACGAGCCCGGATCACGGGGTCGCCTACGACATCGCCGGCAGCGGGGTGGCGAACCCGGCCTCGATGATCGCCGCGCTCCGCCTCGCCGCGCGCATCGCGGGGGTCAGGGCGCAGGCCCGCCCGACCCGCGGCCGCTGATCACACATTAAACCTAAAGTGCATCACGTCGCCGTCCTGGACGACGTACTCCTTGCCCTCGATGCGCAGCTTGCCCTTCTCGCGCGCGGCGGACTCGCTCTTCAGCTCGAGCAGATCCTCGATGCGGATCACCTCCGCCTTGATGAAGCCCTTCTCGAAGTCGGAGTGGATGACGCCCGCCGCCTGGGGGGCGCGCGAGCCCGCCTTCACGGTCCAGGCGCGGCACTCGTCCTCGCCGGCCGTGAAGTAGGTGATGAGGCCGAGCAGCCGGTAGCCCGCGTGGACGAGCCGGTCGAGGCCGGGCTCCTCCAGGCCGAGCGAGGCGAGGTACTCCTCCCGCTCGCCGGGGGCGAGCGCGGCGAGCTCGGACTCGACCTTGCCGGAGATCTCCACCATGGGCGCGCCCTCGGCGTCGGCGAGCGCCTTCACCGCCAGGATGCTCGGATCGGTCGCCTCCTTGCCGAGCTGCGACTCGTCAACGTTGGCGATGTAGAGCACCGGCTTCGAGGTGAGGAGGAAGAGGTCGGCGAGCAGCGCGCGGTCGTCCTCGGAGAGCTTCTGCGCGCGGACGGGGGTGCCCGCCTCGAGGCCGGCCTTGGCGCGATCGAGCGCGGCGAGCTCCGCCTTGGCGAGCTCGCCGGGCTTCCCCGGCGCCTTGGCGTTCTTCATGGCCCGCTCGCGCCGCTTCTCGACCGACTCGAGGTCCTTCAGCATGAGCTCGGTCTCGACGACCTCCCGGTCGCCGCGCGGATCGACCTTGCCCGCGACGTGCACGACGTCGGGGTCCTCGAAGCAGCGCAGCACGTGGGCGATCGCGTCGACCTGCCGGATGTTGCCGAGGAACTGGTTGCCGAGCCCCTCGCCCTTGGAGGCGCCGGCCACGAGGCCGGCGATGTCCACGAACTCGAGGGTGGTGGGGGTGGTCTTCTTCGGCTTGAAGAGCGCGGCCAGCCGCTCGAGCCGCCGATCGGGCACCGGCACGACCCCCACGTTCGGCTCGATGGTGCAGAACGGGTAGTTCGCGGCCGCGGCCTGCGCCGCGCCGAGGAGCGCGTTGAAGAGGGTGGACTTCCCCACGTTGGGGAGGCCGACGATGCCGATCGAGAGACCCATGCGACCCTTGAATCTAGCCCGCGGAAAATGGAAACGCTCCGGCGGACGCGGGGCCCGCCGGAGCGTCTAGACCGGTCCGGCCGCGCTAGGCGGCGCGGTTCGCCGGGAGCTGCGCGATGTAGTCCTCGACGAGCTTCCGCTGCGAGGCGTCGTCGAGGTTCGCCTTCACGAGGCGAGAGGCCGCGTCGATGGCGAGGTCCGCGACCTGCGCGCGGAGCTCCGACATCGCCTTGGTCTTCTCCTCGTCGATCTGCCTGCGGGCGGAGGAGACGAGCTCGTCCGCCTCCTTGCGGGCGCGGGCGGTCAGCTCCTGGCGGAGCACCTCGACCTCCTGCTGGTTGCGCCGCGCGAGCTCGGCGGCCTCGCGCTGCGCGTGGGCGAGCGAGGCCTTCTGCTCGGCGAGCATCCGCTCCGCCTCGGCGCGCTCCTTCTTGGCCGCCTCGATCGCCTCGCGGATGGTCCGCTCCCGCTCGTCGAGCATCTTGACGATGGGCCCCCACGCGAACTTGGAGAGGACCACGAGCAGGAACAGGAACGTGATGGCCGCCCAGAGGGTGAGGCCGGGGTTCAGGTCCGTGAGCCCTCCGGCTGCGAGGGGCAGGGACGCGAGGGAGGCCATGCGCGACTCCGTGGGTGAAGAGGAGGTGAAGGTTCGACGAGCCGGATGTGCCCCTACGCCTTGATGGCGAGGAGCACGCAGACGACGATCGCGAAGAGCGTCACGCCCTCGATGAGGGCGGCGGCGATGATCATCGAGGTGCGGATGTCGCCGGCGACGGTCGGCTGGCGGGCGGAGCCCTCCATGGCGGCGGCGGCGAGCTTGCCGATGCCGAGGCCGGCGCCGAGGACGGCGAGGCCGGCGCCGAAGCCGGCGGAGAGGAACGCGAGGGCGGTGGAGGTCATGGTCGTCTGCCTTGTCTTTCAGAGGTGCGGGATTACCGGGCCGCTTGATTCCCGTGGCGCGTGGAGCGCTCGACTACCCATGGCCGGGGGACGCCCCCGCCACGTGAGAAGCGTGGTTGCCGTGATCGACCGAGCCCATGCCCGGCTCGCCGTGGCCGTGCTCGCCGTGCTCCTCGTCGTGGCCGTGGTGCGCGAGGCCCTGACCGATGAAGAGCGAGGAGAGCATGGTGAAGATGTAGGCCTGCACGAACGCGACGAAGAGCTCGAGCAGGTAGATGCCGAGCGCCATCGGCACCGAGCCGAACGCCACGCCCCAGTGGCCGAGGGCGAAGATGAGGCCGATGAGCGAGAAGATGACGATGTGGCCCGCCACCATGTTGGCGAAGAGACGGACGGTGAGAGCGAAGGGCTTCGTGAAGAGGCCCAGGATCTCGACCGGGATCATGATGGGCCACAGCCACGGGGCGACGCCGCCCGTCAGGTGCTTCAGCCAGCCGCCGAGCCCCATCGCCTTGATGGCCGCGTACTGCGTGATGACGAAGGTGAACAGCGCCAGGGCGACCGTGACGGACAGGTTGCCGGTCGCGGTGGCGGACCAGGGCAAGAGGCCGAACAGGTTCACGAAGAGGATGAAGAAGAAGGCGGTGACGAGGTACGGGACGAAGCGGTCGCCGTCGTGCTCGCCGATGTTCTTGCGGGCGATCTCGTTCCGCACGAACTGCACGAGCATCTCGAGGAAGTTGTAGAGGCCGCGGGGGACGAGCCCCTTCCTGCGCACCGCCGAGACGAAGGCGACGATGAGCACGAGCGAGGCGATCCACATCATCACCGCGTGCTTCGTCGGCGTCATGTCGAGCGAGCCGAAGACGAGCGGGCCCGACGCCTTGCCGGTGGCGTGATCGCGGTGCGTGCCGAACACGTGGTCGAGGTCGACCTCGCAGTTCCAGGCGAAGCCGCCCTCGCAGTAGCCCGGGTACTCGAGCGTGTGACCGTCGGTCACGTGGTGCATGAGCGACTCGGAGAGGCCGCCGCCGTGCCCACCCGCCTCGCCGTGGCCGCCCTCGGCGGCGGGCGCGGCGACCTCGGGCGTCTCGTGCGCCGGCGCCTCATGCGCGGCGGGCGCCTGAGCGAGGGAAAGCGTGAGCGCGAGGGTCAGGATGGCGGTCATGCGGCCCTTCCCGTGAAGCGGCGAAGCGAGTGGAGGTAGACGCCCTCGACGGCGCTGAAGGCGAAGTACGGCACGAAGAAGGCGACGACGAAGGCGAAGACGTTCTCGCCGGCGCGCGCCACGAACACGGTGCCGAGCGCGACGAGGAGGATGCGGGCGAGGAACGCGACGGTCATGACGAGCAGCGCCGGCTTGAGGGGCTTCTCGGCGTTCTTCACCGAGCGGGCGAGCACGAGCATCGACAGGAGGGCGGTGAAGCTGCAGGCCGTCGCGCCCACGAGCGCCGCGCGCCGGTACTGCCCCGCGGCGAGCGCGAGGCCGACGAAGGCGAGCGAGAGGGCGACGGTGATGACCTGATGCTTCACTTCTTTCCCTTGAGGACCTGCCTGAAGAAGCTGATGAAGCCGCCCGTCATGCCGAGCACCGCCCCCAGCATCGTGAGCCAGGGGACCTCGTTCCCGAGCTTCCGGTCGGCGAGGTAGCCGAGGAACGTGAACACGCCGACCGCGCCGACGAGGCTCGAGGAGGCCGCCATGTACGGCGCGGCCTTCCGGTACCCCTCGGCGAGCCCGGAGAGCCCCTTGTCCTCGCCGGACCCGCGCTCTCGATCCTCGGGATCCGCCAAAGACCCTCCGCTGCCGGCCTCTCCGCAACCCCGGAGAAGCGGGATTCCCCAATGCTTCCGCGGGCGGAAAGGCACGCCCGTATAGCAGGGGCGTGGCGCACACGTCAATGGTCTCGCACCCCGCCGGGAGCGCTCCCCCCCCGATCTGCTCAGCCGAGCGCGGCGAGCAGCCGGTCGACGTCCTCCTCGGTACTGTAAAGGTGCGGCGACACTCGGATCCGGTCGCCGCGCAGCGACGCCCAGACCTTGGCCGCGCGGAGCCGCTCGTACGCGGCGAGGGTGGCGGCGGAGGTCTGCGCGCGCAGGCAGAGGAGGTGGCTCCGCGCGGCCGGCTCGAGGGGGCTCGCCGGGACGAAGCTTTGCGGCAGGCGCGCGAGGAGGCGGTCGCCGAGCGCGCGGGCGTGCGCCTGGACCGCGGCGGGCGTCGCCTCGAGGAGGAGGCGCAGCGACTCGGCGAGCGGGAGCAGGTTGAAGAACGCCGCCGTCTCGTGCGCGTCGTAGCGCTGCGCGCCGGGCCGAAGCTCGATGTCGGCGGGCAGGTTGCCGTAGTCCTCCGCGCCCTTCACCGCCCACCAGTTCAGATCCCCCACCGCGAGCCGGTCGAGCACCTGCGCCGAGAAGAGCCCGAGCCCGCAGCCATACGGGCCGAGCAGGTGCTTGTAGGCGGAGGCGGCGTAGACGTCGACGCCGGAGCCGCCGAAGTCGAACGGCAGCGCGCCCGCCGCCTGGCTCCCGTCCACCACCGTGATCGCCCCGAAGCGCCGCGCCGCCTCGACCACCGGCCCGGGATCGAGCCGCCCGCCGTGGAGGTACGAGACGTGGGCGAACGCGACGACGCGGGTCCGCGGACCGACCCCCTCGGCGAGCCGCTCGGCCGAGACCGCGCCGGTCGGATGATCCGGCTCGACGACGCGGATCGCGACGCCGCGGCGGGCGAGCCAGCGCCAGGGCAGGTCGTTCGAGGGGAACTCGTGCCGCGCGAGCACCACCTCGTCGCCCTCGCCGAGGTCGAGCCCGCGCGCGACGGCGTTCACCACCTGACCCGCCCCGGTGACGAGCGCCACTGCCTCCTCGCGCGCGCCGAGGAGGCGCGCCGCGAGGGCCCGCGCCTCGGAGACGGCCGAGACGTAGGTGGCCGCCGAGATGCGCCAGGGCCGCTCCTTGAGGGCGAGCGCCTCGCGCCCGGCGCGCGACGCCGCGAGCGGGATGGGGCCCTGGCTCGCGGCGTCGAGGTAGGCGACGCCCTCGAATGGCGCGAAGCGCTCCGCCCAGCCGGGCATCTAGACCTTCGCGGCCTCGGCGAACGCCGCCTCGGCCGCGAGGAGCGTGTGCTCGATGTCGCCCTCGGAGTGCGCGGTCGAGAGGAACGCCGCCTCGAACTGCGAGGGCGGGAGGTAGGCGCCGCCCTCCAGCATGCGGTGGAAGAAGGCGCCGAAGCGCTTCGTCGAGGAGAGCCGCGCGCTCGCGGCGTCGAACACCGGCTTCTCCGAGAAGAACACCGTGAGCATGGAGCCGACCCGGTTCACCTGCACCGGCACCTTGGCGGCGGCGGCGCGGGCGCGGAGCCCGTCCGCGAGCTTCGCGGCGAGGTTCTCGAGCTTCTCGTAGGCGGCGGGGGTCATGAGGCGCAGGGTGGCGGTCCCGGCCGCCATCGCCATGGGGTTCCCGGAGAGCGTGCCCGCCTGGTAGATGGGCCCCGCCGGCGCGACCCGATCCATGACGTCGGCGCGCCCGCCGAAGGCGCCCACCGGCAGCCCGCCCCCGATGACCTTACCGAAGGTGACGAGGTCCGGCCGGAGGCCGAAGAGCCCGCAGGCGCCCCCCGACGACACGCGGAAGCCGGTCATCACCTCGTCCACGATGAGGAGCGCGCCGTGCTTGCGGCACAGGGTGAGCAGGCCCTCGAGGTAGCCCGCCCTGGGGACGAGCACGCCCATGTTGCCGACCACCGGCTCGATGATGACGCAGGCGAGGCGGTCGCCCCGCTCGGCGAAGAGCCGCTCGGCGGCGGCGAGGTCGTTGTACGGCAGCGTGAGCGTGTGCTTCGCGAGGTCCGCCGGCACGCCCGGGGAGTCGGGCAGCCCGAGCGTCTCGACGCCGGAGCCCGCCTTCACGAGGAGCGGATCGCCCGCGCCGTGGTAGCAGCCCTCGAACTTGAGGATGTCGTCGCGCCCCGTGAAGCCGCGCGCCACGCGGATGGCGGCGGTGGTGGCCTCGGTGCCCGAGGAGCAGAAGCGCATCTTCTCGATCCAGGGCATCCGCTCGCGCACGAGCTCCGCGAGGGTGATCTCGCGCGGCGAGGGGGCGCCGAACGAGGCGCCCTCCTTCATGGCGTCCTGCACCTCGCGCATCACCTCCGGGTGGGCGTGCCCGACGATCATCGGACCCCAGGAGAGCACGTAGTCGACGTAGTCGTTGCCGTCGACGTCGACGAGGTGGCTGCCCCTGCCGCGCGCGATGAACCGGGGCGTCCCGCCCACGCCGCGGAACGCGCGCACCGGCGAGTTCACGCCGCCGGGGAACAGGGTCTGCGCCTTCGCGAACAGCTTCTCCGACAGCTCGGTCTTCATGGCTTTCCTCTCGGTGACTAGCGGAAGGCGGCGGCGCGATCGCCCGGCAGCGTCGCGGGCTTCGCCCGCTCGCGGCGCTCGGTGACCGCCTCGATGTTGGTCCGGATCGCGTCCGGGTTCGGGTGGATGGGCAGCGCGAGCGCGTACAGCTCGAGCGCGCGGTCGAAGCGCCCCGCCTGCGCGTGGATGAGGGCCTGCCCCTCGAGCGCGCGGGCCGCGAGCTCCGGGCGCGGCTTGCTGTCGATGAGCGCCTGGAAGGCGGAGAGCGCCTCGTCGTCGCGCTTCTCGAGCGACCACGCCTGGGCGGTGAGGAGCTGCGCCTCGTCGGCGAGCTCGTGATCGGGCCACTTCTCCCGCAGGATGCGGGCCTCGGTGCGCGCCTGCGACCAGTTCTTGAGCTCGAGGTAGGCGCGGGCGACCTCGAGCTGGTAGCGCGGCGCCTCCGGCGCGCTCGAGGCGGCGACGTCCGCGTACTGGGCGATCGCGGCGAGCGGGTCGCGGAAGCGCTCGCGGTAGATGTCGCCGATCTGGACGCGCGCCTCGCGCGCCTCCTTGCCGCCCGGGTAGAGCGCCACGATGCGCCGGTAGTAGGAGATCGCGCCGGTGTAGTCGCCGAGCTCCAGGTACGAGACGTCCCCCGCGAAGCGCAGCGCCTTGCAGCGCACCGCCGCCTCGTCGGGCGAGAGCGTCGCGTCGCCGAGCTCGGCGAGCACCGCCTTGTAGCCCTGGAGCGCGCCCTTCGGGTCGCCCGCGTGGCGCTTCCCGTTCGCCTCCTCGAGCCGCTTCGCCGGCGAGGCGCAGGCGAGCGCGAGCGCCGCCGCGAGCGCGGCGGCGAAGGGGCCCGACCGCCGCCTCACGCGCCGGCCTCCGGCTCCCCGCCGCCCTGGTCCTCCGGCCCGCCCTCGGGCGGCTCCTCGCCCTCCGCCGCCTCGGCGACCCCGGCCGCCGCCGCCTCGGGCGTGGTCTCGGCGACGCGCGCGAGGCCCACCACCTGCTCGGACTTGGACTCGAGGGTGATGAGGCGGACGCCCTGGGTGTTCCGCCCGATGAGGCTGATCCCGCGCGAGGGCATGCGGATGAGCATGCCGCCGTTCGTGATGAGCATCACCTCCTCGGCGTCGGACACGAGCGCCGCGGCGACCACCGGGCCGTTCCGCTCGGTGGTCTTGATGGTGATGATGCCCTTCCCGCCGCGGCTCTGGATGCGGTACTCGGCGAGCTCGGTGCGCTTGCCGTAGCCGTTCTGCGTGACGGTGAGGATGGTCGGCGCGGGCTCGCCCTCCGGCGGCGCCGCCGGGATCGACTCGGCCGAGACGACCGCGTCCTCCGCCTCGAGGGTGATGCCCTTCACGCCGTAGGCGGTCCGCCCCATGGCGCGCACGTCGGACTCCTCGAAGCGGATGGCCATCCCCTGCGCGGTCGAGAGGAGCACGTGGCTCTTGCCGTCGATGAGCCGCGCGGCGATGAGCTCGTCGCCCTCCTCGATGCCGAGCGCGATGATGCCGGCCGCGCGCGGCCTCGCGAACTGCTCGAGGCGGGTCTTCTTGATGAGCCCCCGGCGCGTGGCCATGAACACGAACTGTCCGGGCTCGGCGGCGACCGCGCCGTTCGCCTTCTCGGCGGGCTCCGCGGCCTCGGCCTCGCCCGGCTCGGCGGCGATCTCGGCCGCATCCTCGGCGCCGGCGGGCTCCGGGAGCCGCCGCACCGGCAGGATCGCGGCGACCTTCTCGCCCGGCGAGAGCTGCACGAGGTTCACGATGGGCTTGCCGCGCGCGGCGCGCCCGGCCGGCGGGATCTCGTGGACCTTGAGCCAGTAGACCTTGCCCTTGTCCGAGAAGACGAGCAGGTAGCTGTGCGTCGAGGCGACGAAGATCGCCTCGAGGAAGTCCTCGTCCCGCGTGGCCGCGCCGGTCTTGCCGCGCCCGCCGCGCCGCTGGGCGCGATAGAGCGACACCGGGTTCCGCTTCACGTAGCCGGCGTGGGAGACGGTGACGACCATCTCCTCCTCGGCGATGAGGTCCTCCGTGGAGTAGTCGGTCGCCTCGCCCAGGATCTCGGTGCGCCGCTCGTCGGCGAAGAGCTGCCGCACCTCCTTCAGCTCCGAGACGATGACCTCCATGAGGACGGCCTCGGAGGCGAGGATCTCCTTCAGGCGGCCGATGAGCTTCTGCACCTCGGCGAGCTCGTCCAGGATCTTCTGGCGCTCGAGGCCGGTGAGGCGCTGCAGCTGCATCTCGAGGATGGCCTTCGCCTGGAGCTCCGAGAGGGCGAAGCCGGTCATGAGCCCGTCGCGGGCCGCGTCGCGGTCGGGCGCCTTGCGGATGAGCTCGATGATCTCGTCGAGGTGGTCGAGCGCGATCTGCAGGCCGAGCAGGATGTGCTCGCGCTCGCGCGCCTTGCGCAGCTCGAAGCGCGTGCGGCGGGTGACCACGTCGCGGCGGTGGGCGACGAAGCGCTCGAGCAGCTCCTTCAGGTTGAGGATGCGCGGCTGGCCGCCGTCGATGGCGAGGAGCGTCACGCCGAAGCCGGTCTGCATCTGCGTGTGGGCGTACAGGTTGTTCAGCACCACCTGCGCGACCGCGTCACGCTTCAGCTCGATGACGATGCGCATGCCCTCGCGGCTGGACTCGTCGCGGAGGTCGCTGATCCCCTCGAGGCGCTTGTCGCGCACGAGCTCGGCGATGTGCTCGACGAGCTTCGCCTTGTTCACCTGGTAGGGGATCTCGGTGACGACGATCGCCTCGCGCTCGGTCTTGGGGTGGACCTCGACCGACGCGCGCGCGCGCACCTGGATGGTGCCGCGCCCCTTCTCGTAGGCGGCGCGGATGCCGTCGCGCCCCTGGATGATCCCGGCGGTCGGGAAGTCCGGCCCGGGGATGAAGCGCATGAGCTCCGGGACGGACGCCTTGGGGTTCGAGATGAGGTGCGCCACCGCGTCGAGCACCTCGCCCATGTTGTGGGGCGGGATGTTCGTCGCCATGCCGACCGCGATGCCGGCCGAGCCGTTGACGAGCAGGTTGGGGAAGCGGGTGGGGAGGACGAGCGGCTCGACGGTCGAGTCGTCGAAGTTCGGCCCCCAGTCGACCGTCTCCTTGTCGATGTCGGCGAGGAGGAAGTCGGCGAGCCGCTCGAGGCGGGACTCGGTGTACCGGTAGGCCGCGGCGGGATCGCCGTCGACCGAGCCGAAGTTGCCCTGGCCGTCGATGAGCGGGTAGCGGAGGTTCCAGTCCTGGGCGAGCCGGACGAGGGCGTCGTAGACCGAGGAGTCGCCGTGGGGGTGGTACTTCTTCAGCACCTCGCCGACGACGCCGGCGCACTTCGAGTAGCGCTTGTTGTGGTGCAGCCCCTCGGTGTGCATCGCGTACATCACGCGGCGGTGCACGGGCTTCAGGCCGTCGCGCACGTCCGGCAGCGCGCGGCCGATGATGACCGACATCGAGTAGTCGAGATACGACTTGCGCATCTCGTCTTCGATCGCGACCTGGGCGCGCTGCCCGTCTCCGGGCGGCGGCGCCCCGGGGGCGGCGGCGGGCGGGCTCGGCGGGAGGTTCTCTTCGGCCATCGGAGCTCTTCCCTCCCGGGCCATAGGCGCGCGAGGGGGTTCGAGCGCGCGGGCACCTGGGAGAAGGGGGTGTTTTAGCCGGTTTCCCTCGGAGATTCAACGCTTTTGCCCGTCCCGGGGCGGGCCTTCGGGGCGTCCGCCGGGCCCGCGCGGCGGACCCCTCCGCGCGCCCCCGAGCGCCGCGCTCGTCCTTCACGATCCGTCCCGCCCGGACGCCCGCGCCGGCCCGAAAAAAGAGAGCGGGGAGGCGCGCCGTGCGCCTCCCCGCCCTGGGTCCACGAGTGGAGCGAGACGCCTAGCGCCCGGCCACCGAGAGCCGCGCCGCGGCCCGGCGCACGCGCGCCGACTCCTCGCCGTAGTGGCCGTCCTGCTCGGTGAGGCGGAGCAGCCGATCCTGCGCGTCGTCGAAGGCGCGCTTCGCCCGCTCGACGTCGATGTCGGCGGCCGCCTCGGCGGTGTCGGCGAGCACGATGACCCGGTTGTCGGCGACCTGCAGGAAGCCGCCGCCCACCGCGTAGTGGTGCTCCCGGCCCCCCTCTACGTACGTGAGCCGACCGGGCTCCAGCGCCGTCATGAAGGGCTCGTGGTTCAGGCGGATGCCGAAGCCGCCCGCGACGCCCGGTGCGCGGACCTCGTCGACGGTGACCGAGAGGACGCGCCGCTCCGGCGTGACGATGTCGAGGGTGAGCGCCATCGGTTACCCCGCGGCCAGCTTCTTCGCCTTCTCGACCGCCTCGTCGATGCCGCCCACCATGTAGAACGCCTGCTCCGGCAGGTCGTCGTGCTTGCCGTCCACGATCTCCTTGAAGCCGCGGATCGTGTCGGCGAGCTCGACGTACTTGCCCGGGTTGCCGGTGAACTGCTCGGCGACGTGGAACGGCTGCGAGAGGAAGCGCTGGACCTTGCGGGCGCGCGCCACGGTGAGCTTGTCGTCCTCGGAGAGCTCGTCCATGCCGAGGATGGCGATGATGTCCTGGAGGTCCTTGTAGCGCTGCAGCGTCTCCTGGACGACGCGGGCGACCTGGTAGTGCTCCTGGCCGACGACGAGCGGGTCGAGGATTCGCGAGGTCGAGTCGAGCGGATCGACGGCCGGGTAGATGCCGATCTCGGTCAGCTTGCGGCTGAGCACCGTCGTCGCGTCGAGGTGGGCGAACGCGGTCGCCGGGGCCGGGTCGGTGAGGTCGTCGGCGGGGACGTAGATGGCCTGCACCGAGGTGATGGCGCCGTTCTTCGTGGAGGTGATGCGCTCCTGGAGCTCGCCCATCTCGGTGGAGAGCGTCGGCTGGTAACCGACGGCCGAGGGGATGCGGCCGAGGAGCGCCGACACCTCGGAGCCCGCCTGCGTGAAGCGGAAGATGTTGTCGATGAAGAGCAGCATGTCCCGGTTCTCTTCGTCGCGGAAGTACTCCGCGATGGCGAGCGCCGAGAGCGCCACCCGGGCGCGCGCGCCGGGCGGCTCGTTCATCTGCCCGTACACGAGCACGCACTGGCTCTTCGAGAGGTCGTCCTTGTTGATGACGCCCGACTCGATCATCTCGTGGTAGAGGTCGTTCCCCTCGCGGGTGCGCTCGCCCACGCCGGCGAACACCGAGAACCCGCCGCGCTTCTTCGCGACGTTGTTCACGAGCTCCATGAGGAGCACGGTCTTGCCGACGCCGGCGCCGCCGAAGAGGCCGATCTTGCCGCCGCGGAGGTACGGGGCGAGGAGGTCGATGACCTTGATGCCGGTCTCGAACGCCTCGATCTTCACGTTCTGCTCGACGAGGGTCGGCGCCGGGCGGTGGATGGGGAACTTGCGCACCGACGCCACGGGCCCGCGCTCGTCGACCGGCTCGCCGACGACGTTGAGGATGCGGCCGAGCACCTCCTTGCCGACCGGCACGGAGATGGGGGCGCCGGTGGTGCGCACGCCCATGCCGCGCACGAGGCCTTCGGTCGAGTCCATCGCGATGCAGCGGGCGGTGTTCTCGCCGAGGTGCTGGGCGACCTCGATGACGAGGTTGTCGGCGCGCGCGTCGAGCGCGGGGTTCGTCACCGAGAGCGCGGTGTAGATGTCCGGCAGCGCTCCGGGCGGGAACTCCACGTCCACGACCGGGCCGATGACCTGGGTGATCCTGCCGCTCTGAACGTTCGTCGGGGTGGTCATGTCTTCCTTTCCCAAATCTACTTGAGCGCCTCGGCGCCGCTCACGATCTCCATCAGCTCCTTCGTGACGTAGGCCTGGCGCGCGCGGTTGTACTGAAGGGTGAGCGAGGCGATCATCTCCTCGGCGTTCTTGGTCGCGCTCTCCATCGCGCTCATGCGCGCGCCGTGCTCGCTGGCGGCGGACTCGAGCAGCGCGCGCCACACCTGCATCGCGATGTGGCGGGGGAGCAGGTCGCGCAGGAGCCCCTCGCGCGACGGCTCGTACTTGAAGTCGATGGCGGCGCCGCTCGCGTCGGCGCCGGGCGCCGTCTCGATGGGCAGGAGCTGGAACACCACCGGCTTCTGGGAGATGGCGCTCTTGAACTCGTTGTAGGCGAGGAAGACCGCGTCCACCTCGCCGGAGAGGTAGCGCTCCGTGTACTCGCGGGCGAGGTCCTCGGCCTTCTCGTAGGTGAGGGCCGCGTTCACCCCGGTGAAGTCCTTGCGGACCTCCACCTTGCGCGCCCGGAAGAAGTCGCGCCCCTTGCGGCCGACGGTGGCGAGCTGGATGCGCTCGAACCGGTCGCCGTTCTCGACGAGGAAGCGCTGCGTGAAGCGGGCGATGTTCGAGTTGAAGCCGCCGGCGAGGCCGCGGTCGCTCGTGATGACCACCACCTCGGCGGTGTGCTGGGCGCGCGGGGCGAGGAGCGGGTGGGCCACCACCTCGTCCGCGGCCGCGCGCGCCGCCACCCGCGCGAGCGTCTGCTCGAGGAGCTGCGCGTACGGGCGCGTCTTCAGGATGGCGTCCTGGGCCCGGCGCAGCTTGGCCGCCGAGACCATCTTCATCGCCTTCGTGATCTGCCGCGTCGACTTGACCGAGCCGATGCGGTTCCGGATGTCGCGCAGTGAGGGCACGGGGGCTCGTCCTCGGAGGGCCTACTGGCCCTCGATCTGGAACACGCCGCGGAACTCGCGGAGCGCCGCGTCGAGCTGGGCCTTGATGCCGTCGTCGAGCGCCTTCTTCTCGGCGATGGCGCGGGCGACCTCCGGGTGGCGGCCGTCGAGGAACTCGATGAGCTCCTGCATGTAGCGGCCGATCTGCTCGACCGGCACCGCGCGGATCCAGCCCTGGCCGTTCTCGTCGCGCATGGTCGCCGCGTAGATCTGGATGACCTGCTTCTCGACCGGCATCGGCAGGTACTGGCCCTGCTTCAGCACCTCCACGAGCCGCTCGCCGCGGGCGAGGGTCTCCTGGGTGGCCTTGTCGAGGTCGGAGCCGAACTGGGCGAACGCGGCGAGCTCGCGGTACTGGGCGAGCTCGAGCTTGAGCGAGCCGGCGACCTGCTTCATCGCCTTGATCTGCGCGGAGCCGCCGACGCGGGACACCGAGATGCCGACGTTAATGGCCGGCCGGACGCCCTGATAGAAGAGGTTCGACTCGAGGAAGATCTGGCCGTCGGTGATGGAGATGACGTTCGTCGGGATGTACGCCGACACGTCGCCGGCCTGCGTCTCGATGATGGGGAGCGCGGTGAGCGACCCGCCGCCCTCCTTGTCGGAGAGCTTCGCGGCGCGCTCGAGCAGGCGGCTGTGGAGGTAGAACACGTCGCCCGGGTACGCCTCGCGGCCCGGCGGGCGGCGCAGCAGCAGCGAGAGCTGGCGGTACGCCACGGCCTGCTTCGAGAGGTCGTCGTAGATGATGAGCGCGTGGCGGCCGGAGTCGCGGAAGTACTCCGCCATGGTCACGCCGGTGTACGGCGCGAGGTACTGCATCGGGGCGGGGTCGGACGCGTTCGCCGCGACGACCGTCGTGTACTCCATCGCGCCGTGCTTCTTGAGCGTGTCGACGACGCGGGCCACCGTCGACTGCTTCTGGCCGATGGCCACGTAGAAGCAGTGGAGGTTGTTCCCCTTGTTGTTGATGATCGTGTCGATCGCGACCGCGGTCTTGCCCGTCTGGCGGTCGCCGAGGATGAGCTCGCGCTGCCCGCGGCCGACCGGGACCAGGGCGTCGATCGCCTTGAGGCCGGTCTGCATCGGCTCGTGCACCGACTTGCGCTTCACGATGCCGGGGGCCTTGATCTCGATCTTGCGGGTCTGCTTCGCGTTGATCGGGCCGCGGCCGTCGATGGGGTTGCCGAGGCCGTCGACCACGCGGCCGAGCAGCTCCTCGCCCACCGGCACCTCGGCGATCTTCCCGGTGCGCTTCACCGGGTCGCCCTCGCGGATGTGCTCGTAGGCGCCCATGATGGCGGCGCCGACGTTGTCCTCCTCGAGGTTGAGGACGAGGCCGGAGACGCCGCCCGGGAACTCGAGCAGCTCGCCGGCGGCGGCGCCGGCGAGGCCGTAGATGCGGGCGACGCCGTCCGCCTGGCTGAGGACGGTGCCGGTCTCGGCGACGTCGACCTTCTTGCCGTAGTCCTTGATCTGCTCGCGGATGATGCGGCTGATCTCGTCGGCGCGGATATCCATCGTGAGGCTCTCCGGAGGATGAACTGACAGTTAAAGATCGCTACTGCTTCAGCTGGCGCCGCAGATCCTCGAGCTGGGTGCGGACCGAGCCGTCGTAGACGACGCTGCCGACCTGCGCGACGACGCCGCCGAGCAGGGCGGGGTTGACCTCGCGATCGAGGAGGACGGTGGCCTTCGTCGCCTGCGAGAGCCGGTCGGCGATGGCCTTCGCGGCGGCGGCGTCGAGGGGGACCGCGCTCGTCACCTTGGCCCGGACCCGGCCGAGGTGCGCGTCGGCGAGGGCCCGGAAGTGCTCGACGATGTTGCCCAGGTAGGCAAGGCGGTTCCGGTCGCCGAGGAGGAGGAGCAGGTTCGCGGGCTCGGCTTCGAGCCTGAACGCGGCCGCGAGCTTCTCCACGATGGCCCGCCGCTGCTCGCGCGAGTACACCGGGTTGGACAGAACGTCGCGGAGATCGTCAGAGCCCTCGACAGCCTCCTTGAGGGACTGGAGGCTCTCGCTCCAGGGCTCTACTCGACCCATCTCCGCAGCCAGGCTGAAGAGCGCCCGCGCGTACCGCCGGGCAATGGAACCCATGATCATAAGGGACGCGCTCCGTAGCACGGTGTGGGTGCGACGGTCAAGCACGAATCTCCCGGCAGTACTTGGACTTAGGCTCGGTCGAAGCCCTCCCGTTTGACAGCCCGCGACCTCGCTTTACGTTCGCGTTGCCAAAAGGAGGATGAAAATCATGGCGATGCCGACGAGATGGGAGCCCTTCCGTGACCTCGCTCGTCTCCAGGACGAGATGAACCGACTTTTCGACGATCGCGCCTACAAGACCAGCGAGTCGGTCGGCTGGACTCCGCCCTGCGACATCTTCGAGGACGACGACGAGCTGGCGCTCCGCTTCGACCTCGCGGGGGTTGACCCGAAGGACGTAGACATCCGGTTCGAGAACGGGGTCCTCACGCTCAAGGGCGAGCGGAAGCTCGAGAACGAGGCGCGGCGCGACAGCTATCACCGCATCGAGCTGGCCTACGGGACGTTCACGCGCTCGTTCTCGCTGCCGGCCACGGTCGACGCCGAGAAGATCCGCGCCGAGGCGAGGAACGGTTTACTCACCGTCCACCTGCCGAAGCGTGCCGAGACGAAGCCCCGCGCCATCCAGGTGAAGGTCGGCGTGTAGCGCCGAGGCGAGGCTCGGGCGCCCCGCGCGCCGAGACGAGAAGAGCGGGCCCGGTTCTCCCGGAGCCCGCTCTCTTCGTCTCTACGGCTGGAGTGCGTCCGGGAGCGCTACGACTTCACGGCGGCGACGGGGCCGGGAGCGGTGGCCGGCTTCGCGCCGCCCTTCTCCACGCCCTCCATCTTCGTCTGGCCCTCGAAGATCACGCCCTTCTCGATCATGAGGGACGGCGACTCGATGTTGCCGCGCATGCGCGCCGGGTGGTGCAGCTCGATCGCGCTCTTGGCCCGAACGTTCCCGTTGATCTCCCCGTGCACGATGATCGTGCCGCAGGTGATCTCGGCGTTGACCTTCGCGCCCTCGCCCACGACGAGCACGTCGTTCGTCACGATCGTCCCGGTGAACTTGCCGTCGATGCGGACGGTGCCCTCGAAGGTGAGCTTGCCCTCGAACTCGGACCCGCGCCCGAGCAGGGCGTTGAGGTCGCCGGTGGGGGTGGGAACGGACGACAGCTCATCGCGCTTCAGCATGGCCATGTTTCTCGGCTCCTCGTTGAGTGACTTCGCGGGCGTGGGCGCTCCGGGTGCGTCCGCGCCGACCGCCGGCGACGTCGCCTCCTCCCGCAGCTTTGTCCAGAAGGACATCCGTCCTCGCTGTGGTTGCTCCCCGAACATCGGGGCTGCCGCCCCCTCGGGCGGCGGTACAGGGAACTACGCTCCAATCTTCCCGAGTATTCCATCCAGCTCGTCGAGCGAGGAGTATTCAATCTCCAGGCGCCCGGCGACTGCAGACTTGGGCACGACCCTACACCTGGCCCCCAGCCGGCGCTGCAGGCGCTGTCCCAGCGCCTTGACGGCCGGGCTCTCGGAACCGCCGGAGGGACGGTCGCTTTCCTTCCGCCCGAGCGAGCGGACGAGCGCCTCGGTCGCCCGGACGGAGAGCCCCTCCCGGATGGCCTTTTGGGCCGCCCGCTTGATGGCCTCGGCGTCGTCGATGGCGAGCAGCGCGCGGGCGTGGCCCATGTCGAGCTGACCCTGTCGGACCGAGTCGCGCACCTCCTCGGGGAGCTTCAGGAGGCGCAGGGCGTTCGCCACGGTGGAGCGCTCCTTGCCGACGCGCTTCGCGATCTCGTCCTGCTTGAGGCCGTGGTCGCTCGCGAGCACCTCGTAGGCCTCGGCCTCCTCGATCGCGTTCAGGTCGGCGCGCTGTAGGTTCTCGATGAGCGCGAGCTCGAAGGCCTCGCGGTCGCTCGTCTCGCGCACGATGGCGGGGATCTCGCGGATCCCGGCGCGCTGCGAGGCGCGCCAGCGCCGCTCGCCGGCGACGATGCGGTACTTGCCGCCCTCCTTGCGCACGAGGATCGGCTCCACCACGCCATGCTCGCGGATGGAGGCGGCGAGCTCCTCGAGCTTCGCCTCGTCGAAGCGCTTGCGCGGCTGGTCCGGGTTCCGCTCGATCGCCTCGAGGGGCAGCGCGAGGAGCCCGCGCCCGGGCGCCACCGCCGCGGCGGCCGGCGCCGCGGCGGGCGCGACGCTCGCGGGGGGCGGCGCGTTCGAGAGCAGGGCGGCCATGCCGCGGCCGAGGGCGGGGCGGCGCTTGTCGGCGAGGCTCACGCGACACCTCCGAGCTGGCTGAAGCGGCCCGTCACCTCGCGCGCGAGCTCGAGGTAGCTCTGGCAGCCCTTCGAGGTCACGTCGTAGAGCAGGATGGGCTTGCCGTGGCTGGGCGCCTCGGAGAGCCGCACGTTGCGCGGGATGACGGTCTTGAAGACCTGGTCCGAGAACGTGCGGCGGATCTCCTCCGCCACCTGGTTGGAGAGGTTGTTGGGCGAGAACATGGTGAGGACGATGCCGTCCACGGTGAGCGCCGGGTTCGCGCTCGAGCGGACGAGCTCGATCGTCTTCAGCACGTCGGCGAGCCCCTCGAGCGCGTAGTACTCGCACTGGAGGGGGATGACGACGCCCTGGGCCGCGACGAGCCCGTTGAGCGTGAGGAGCCCGAGCGACGGCGGGCAGTCGATCACCACGTACTCGTACGAGCCCGCGACCTCGTCCACCGCGCGCTTCAGGCGCGACTCCCGCGACTCCAGCTCCGCGAGCTCGAGCTCGGCGCCCACGAGGTGCCGGGAGGCCGGGACGAGGTCTAGGAACTTGAGCTCCGTCTTGCGAACGGCGCTCGCCATCGGCACGCCGTCCACGAGCACCTCGTAGATGGAGCACTCCGACTCGTCACGTCGGATGCCGAGGGCGCTGCCGGCGTTCCCCTGGGGATCGACGTCCACGAGGAGGGTGCGCCGCTCGGCGGCGGCGAGCGAGGCGGCGAGGTTCACGGCCGTCGTGGTCTTGCCGACGCCGCCCTTCTGGTTCGCGATGGTGAGGATCCGGGCCATGGCCTGAGCATCCGTCTGCGGGGCGCGCGCCCCTTCCGTCGTGTTCGCCAACTCGGGACCTCTCGGTTGTTTCGCGCGACCCCCTGGCCGCGCCGGCGCGCACTTTGGCCGATCGATCTGACACGACGCGGCGTCCGAACGCCTCCGGCGCCTCCGCTTTCCGCCCATCGTCGCCCTCGCTCCTCGCGCTGTTCCACGTGGAACGTCGGTCCGGGAGGGCAGCGGCAGCCGCTCGGCCGGGCACGACGTTTCACGTGGAACATCGCCAGCGGGGGACCGCTTCCCGCGGGCGGGCGCGGCCAGTGGGCAACCCTCGTCCAGCAATGTTCCCGTGGTCTTCGTCGCGGGCGGGCGAGGCGAGGCGGCGTTCCCGGTCTGCGGGCGTGGAGGGCCCCTTGGGCGGGCGCTGGAAGGGCGGTTCGGACGCGGAGGTCGGCGCGAGGGTGGGGTTGCACCGCGACGGCGGGGGAGGCGGGAGGAGCTACGCGCAGCCGGGCCGCGAGCGGACGGTGATGCGTCGCCGTTCAGGCCGCGCTCGACCCTCCCTGATGCCTCGGGGCGCGGACGATGCGCATGCCCGCCCGCGAACGCGAAAGCTCGGGCGTACCCTGCCGAGGGCCCGAGGCCCGTCGAGCGGCCGGTCCTCAGCCGGAACCGGCGCCCGGCCATGGGGGCCACGGCCAAAGTGAGGAATGAAGCAGCTCTTCGCGACGCGCGCCCGCGTCGCCACCACCGCCCGAATCGTCGAAGCGGTTCATCTCGTCCTGGAGACGAGCGAGGTCACGGGAACGGTGTCTTCCGTCGGCTAGGCGGGGCCGTGCTCGCGCTCGCGCTATTGCAGATTCCCGCAGCACCAGAGCTCCCGGCAGTCGCGCGCCGCGTCCGCTGAGTCGAAGCGACCTGCGGCGTGGACCGTGTCCCGTCTTCCGCGAGCGCCACGCCTTCCACCGCGTTCCACGTGGAACAGCAGGACGCCGATTCGCTGCGCGTGAGTGGGCCGAGGTTCGGCGCCCGTGAGCTGCGCCGACCGCACAGGCGTCGACGACGACGCCCTTCGTGCGTCGTTCACGTCCGGGGACGACCGCCCATGAGTCCGCGCTTGCGCCTGGGCGCCCCGAGCCGCTCCCGCGGTCCTCCTGCGCACCATTCCGGACGGGCCGCCATCTCTCCCAGCCAAACGCCCGCGCGGCGGGTCGGATGGGGGAAGCGACCATCGGCGTAGACCGCATTCCCTCCGCCACGACCACGCACCACCAGCGTTCCACGTGGGACGGCAGGCCGTTCGCGGCGCGTGAGTGGGGGCCGACCTGAGGTGACCCGGGCGTCGGGATCACCTCCTCGCGCTTCCGCCACCCGTCTGAACCGCGCCGAGCGCCTCGGCGTCGACGACGACCCTTGGTGCATCGTTCACGTCTTCTGGACGTTGCTAACGACCGCCAGCCCAGGGTCGGTGCCGGCCGCTGGGCGCTTCCGCGCCGCCGCCCGAGATCCGCCGAAGCGCGGCGGCGCGCGAACCCGCTTGGACCCAGCCGTCAGGAGAGCGCGAGCCTGCGGCGTCGCGAGGCGGCGTTCCACGTGGAACATCGCGGTCCGTGGTGACTCCTCACGCCCGACGGCGTTCAGCTCGTGAACGGAACTCCTGGAGAGCCATGCTCGCGACTGTTCTCGCCGTCGCTCTCGCTTCCTCGCACGGGCACCGACCGACGCCGAGTTCGCGCGGCTCTACGCGACGGACGCCTACGTCCGACTCGAGCGGCGCGAGACGGAGATGAAGACCGTTCACCGACGCCGAGTTCCGCGCGTTCGTCACGTCCGATGCGCTGCTCGACGGCGGGCCGAACTCCAGCGGTGCTTCGCAGCATGGCAGCAGGCGGATCTCCCGGCGGCCGCAGAGCGAGCGCGCCGGTATCTCCCCACCGGCGCCCGGCTGCGCGCGACCGTCTACCTCGTGGTGAAGCCGAACAGCTTCGTGTTCGAGCTCGCCACGAACCCCGCAATCTTCTTCGCCGTGGGCGCGGACGCTCCCGATCCAGCGGTCATCCAGAACACCGTCGCGCACGAGCTTCACCACGTCGGCGCCGCGAGCGTCGCCGATCGGCTCGCTTCGCTCGCCGAGCCGCGCCGCACCGCGGCCCTCTGGACCGGGGCGTTTTCCGAAGGCATCGCCATGCGGGCCGCGGCTGGCGGACCGGACGTGCACCCGCACGCCGAGCGGGCGCGCTGGGACGCAGACCTCGCGCGCGCGCCGGAGGACCTCGGCGCGGTGAGCGCGTTTCTCCTCGACGTCGCCGAGGGCCGCCTCGTGGGCGACGCGATGGCCGAGGCCGGCCATCTTCCACGCCGATGGCGATCGCCCTCAGGGCGCCTGGTACACGCTCGGCTGGCGCATGGCCGTCGTCGTCGAGCGCCACCGCGGCCGGGCCGCAGTCGTCGCCTCGCTCAGGGACCCGCGCCTTCTCCTCGCGCAGTACCAGGAAGTTGCGCGCATGCTGAACGCGAACGGTGACCATCTCCCGCTCTGGCCCGACCGACTGCTGCGGCTGCTCTCGGATCCGAGCTGAAGCGGTTGCCTTCTGCGGGCCTGGTCGGCACGCGCTCGAGGAGCGGGAAGCGGTGCCCGTCCGTCGCGACCAGGCGAAGCCCGGACGGCGGCCGCGAGGTATCACCTGCCGTGATGTTTTACCATCCGTCATCCCGTGCAAGACCGCGACTCTCGTCCGGTCCCCCTGCCACCGGCCAGGCGGCGACGCGCCCCTTCTCCCGCTCGCCGCTGCCTGGAGCGAGGGGTAGCGCGGTCGCTCATGCGCTCCTCCTCACCCCGCCGCTCCGTGCCGGAGCGTGTCTCGTCGCGGCGCTGCTCGCCTGCGGCCGTGCTGATCGCGGGTCCGCACGGACGCGGCGGAGGGAGCGCCCGTCGTGGGGGACCCATCGGACGTCGCGCCGGAACCTCTCACGCGCGGGACCCTTCGGCTCGCGGGCTCGGGCCCGCGAAGAGCGGAGGGAGCGATGGCCTCGTATCTGATGCAGTTCAGCTTCACCGCGCAGGGCATCCAGCAGATCAAGGACAGCCCGGCGCGCGTCGAGGCGGCGAAGCAGACGGTCCGCGCCATGGGCGGTGAGGTGCGGGAGTTCTACGCGATCCTCGGCAGCGCCCACGACACGCTGTTCATCCTCGAGGCCCCGGACGACGCGGCGGTCGCGCGCATGGTCCTCGCCATCGGCTCGCGCGGCTACGTGCGCACCGAGACCCATCGCCTCTTCACCGAGGAAGAGTACGGGAAGGTCATCCGCTCGCTTCCCTGAGACGACGCGGGAGCGCACCCCGCCGCCGGATGCGGCGCACGCGCCTGCGCGCAGGCCCGGCGCGCGACCCGCCGCGCGCGCCACCTGCGACCACCGGGATCTCCGCCGTGGAGGAGACGCCGCGGCTGAAGCGGCGCGAGGTGGCCGAGCGGCACGCCGCGCCGCCGCCGAAGAGGAGGAGACCCGCGGGGTCTTCGCCCGGCGCCGCTACTGCGCGCGCCAGCGCGCGATGGCGCGCGCGGAGCGCGAGAGCGGCAGCTCGAAGCGCGAGACGTCGACGAGCGTGAGGCCGGCCGCCTCGCCGACGGCGGCGAGCCCCGCCGCGTCCGCGTCGCGCCCGAGCATGGCGAACAGCGTCCCGCCCGGCGCGAGGTAGCGGACGCCGAGCGGCACCCAGCGCTCGGGATCGGCGAGCGCGCGCGAGACCACCGCCTCGGCGCGCGGGAGCTTCTCCCGCTCCGGGTCGCCGTCGGCGCGGACCGCGAAGGCGCGGACCGCGAGGTCGAGCTCCGCGGAGACCGCCTTCACGAACGCGACCTTCTTCGCCACCGAGTCGCAGCAGGTGACCTCGAGCTCCGGCCGCGCGCAGGCGAGCGGCACGCCCGGCAGCCCCGCGCCGGCGCCCACGTCGAGGAGCGTGCGCGCGCCGCCGAGGAGGGGGAGCAGGAGCAGGCTGTCGACGAGGTGCTTCTCGGCGACCTCGGCGGGATCGGTGATGGTGGTGAGGTTCACCTTCCGGTTCCAGGCGAGGAGCCGGTCGGCGAAGCGCTCGAGGCGGGGGAGCGCCTCGGCGGAGACCGGCAGCCCGAAGGCCTCGATGCCGCGCCGCAGCGCCTCGTGGAAGGCGGCGTCCATGGCGTCGCTACTTCTTCTTCGCGCCGCGCCGGCCGATGGCCGCCTCGACCTCGCCCCGGTGCTCCGCGAGGTAGGCGTCGACCTCGGCGTCGTCGAGCTCGAGGTCGCGCAGCACGCCCTCGTACACGAAGCGGAACCCGGCGGCGTACTCGCGGTCCTGGAGCTCGAACGAGCGCCGCACCACCGCGGCCGAGAAGAGCCGCTCCGCCTTCGTGCGGGGACGCGCCACTACCGCTCGCCCCGCCCGCCCGGGATCACGAGCAGCTGGCGGAAGATGCCCTCGCCTTCGCTGCGGGTGGTGACGCCCTCGTGCTCGACGAGGGCGAGGTGGATCTGGCGGCGCTCGCGGGCGCTGATGGGCGCCACGGCGAGCACCTTGCCGGTGCGGATCGCGGCCGCGGCGAGCCGCTCCGCCATGGCCTTCACCGCGGGATCGCCCTCCTGGGCGAACCCGCCCACCTCGAGGTTCACCCACTTGCGCCCCTCGGAGCGCGGGTTCACCACGCGGTTCACGAGGTACTGGACCGCCTCGACGAGCGCCGAGGAGAGCTCGACGGCGTTCCCGGCGCGCGGGTTCAGGGCGACGCCGATCTGCTCGGCCGTCTCCTTCACCTCGACGTCCACCGCCGCGCCGAGCCGCTCGAGGAGCCCTGTGCAGAACTCCCGCGCCCGGGCGACCTTCTCCGGCGCCTCGGCCGGCGGCGGGCTCGGGGTTCCCTTGGTCTCGTCCATGGCTCCCCCCGGACTACTTGGCCTTCGCGGGCGCCGGCACGGCCGGCATGCGCCGCATCATCCACTGCTGCTGCGCGATGGACAGGAGGTTGTTCACGAAGATGTAGAGGGTGAGGCCCGCCGGCACGCTCAGCATGAGGAACGTGAAGAAGCCGGGCATGAAGTAGAGCATCATCTTCGCCTGCGCGTTGTCGGCGGGCTGGGGCGACAGGCGCTGCATGAT
This sequence comes from Anaeromyxobacter sp. SG17, assembly GCF_022690695.1. Lineage (NCBI taxonomy): Bacteria > Pseudomonadati > Myxococcota > Myxococcia > Myxococcales > Anaeromyxobacteraceae > Anaeromyxobacter > Anaeromyxobacter sp. SG17. Next base: position 23,273 of record NZ_JALCYX010000026.1, on the reverse strand, counting down.
GAACTGCGAGAGGCCCATCGCGATCGGCAGGACGAAGAACGGGTCCTTGATCGTGAGGTCGTGGATCCAGAGGAACGGCTCGCGGTAGAGCTCGACCGAGGTCTGCAGCGTCGCGTAGAGGGCGAACCAGATCGGCAGCTGGATGAGCATCGGCAGGCAGCCGCCGAGCGGGTTCACCTTGTGCTGCTGGTAGAGCTGCATCGTCGCGAGGTTCAGCTTCTCGCGGTCGTTGCCGTGCTTGGCCTTGAGCTTCTCGATCTCCGGCTGCAGCTTCCGCATCTCGTTCATCGACTGCATCGACTTCGCGGTGAGCGGGTAGAGCAGGAGCTTCACGAGCAGCGTGAGGAGGATGATCGCGACGCCCCAGTTCCCCACCAGCCGCTCGAACCAGCGCATCACATAGAGGAGCAGGCGGGCGAAGAACGCGAACGGGCGGGCCATCGTGCCGTAGTCGATGGCGCTCTCGAAGTTGCGGCCGTAGGCGCGCAGGTGATCGAGGTCCTTCGGGCCGGAGTACACGGTGAGCGCGTACTTGCGGGAGCCGCCCTCGTACGGCAGGCGGAGCGCGGCGAGCGCGCTGCCCTTCTCCGTGCCCTTCGCGAAGACGCAGCTCCCGGCCGGCTCGGCGGGGAAGATCGCCGAGACGAAGTAGCCCTGGTCGAGCCCGACCCAGGCCGCCGTGCCCTCCACCTTCTCGATGGCCTGGTCGCCGTCGACCTTGAAGCGCTCGGTCGTGTCCGCCGCGCGGCACACCGGGCGGATGAACTCGACCGGCGGCCCGGAGAAGAAGCCGCCGGACTTCGTCTTGGGCGGCATGTAGCCGGGGTAGAGGACGACGATCCCCGCGCCCGGCGCGGCGGCGCCCTGGACCTCGAGATCGAGGGCGAGCTCGTGGAACTTGCCGGTGAGGCGGAAGGTCTTCCGGACGGTGGCGTTGCCGGCGCGGCCCTCGAAGGTCACCGAGCGCGCGTCCTTCGCGACCACCCGCATCGGCGCGCGCGCCGACGGATCGCTCGCGGCGTCCTGCGCGCCGCCCAGCTCCGGCGAGGCCACGACCGCGAGCGGGTAGGGCTGATCCTTCGCCACCCGCACGAGGTCGATCTGCACCGGCTTCCCCTCGTGGTCGCGGCGGTACTTCTCGCCCTCGAGCACGACCTCCTTGAGCGCGCCGCCGTGGCTCGTGAGCACCGCCTCGAAGCCGTCGCCCGCGAGCTTCACGAGCTCCTCGGGGGTGTTCTCCGGGACGGCAGGCGCCGCAGGCGCCACCGGGGCAGGGGCAGCCGGGGCGGGCGCCGCCGGCGCGGTCTGGGCCGCCTCGGGACGCTTCTGCGCGCCGGGCTTCGGCTTCGGGGAGGGGAAGACGAACTGCCAGACGATGAGGACCGCCACGGAGAGGACGGTGGCGATGAGGACACGACGGTTCTCGGGACCCAAGGTTACCTCTCGGACTCCGGCACCGGATCGATGCCGCCGGGATGGAAGGGATGGCACTTGAGAAGCCGCCGCGCCGCGAGCGCCGACCCCTTGAGCGCGCCGTGGCGCTCGAGGGCCGTCACCGCGTAGGCGGAGCAGCTCGGATAGAAGCGGCAGGCGGGCGGAAGCAGCGGCGACACGAGCCGCTGGTAGAGGCGCACGAGGAGCACGAGGGCGCCCCGGATCACGCGCTCCCCCTCGGGGCGAGCCGCGTCCGCGCGGCCGCGAGCGCGAGGCGGATCCCGTCCCTACCCGCGGCGAGCGCGCCCGCGCGAGCGATCACGACGAAATCCACCGCGGGCAGATCACCCTGCATCGCGCGGAACTCCTCCCGCACCCAGCGCTTCACCCGGTTGCGCTCGACCGCGTTCGCGATCTTGGACGACACCGTGATCCCGATGCGCGGCCGGGCTCCGCCGGAGTCGAGCGACAGGACGAGCACGTCTCCGGCGTAGAGCCGCGTACCGCGCTGCTGGACGAGGAGGAATTCGCGGCGGCGGCGCAGGCGCGCCGCCTTGGGTAGCTTCACCTGCAGTGCTACTTCTTCGGCGTGCTCGGCGTGAGGCGCTTGCGACCCTTCGCGCGGCGGCTCTTGATCACGTTCTGCCCGCCCGGAGAGCTCATGCGCTTCCTGAAACCGTGCGTGCGATTACGGCGCTGCTTCTTCGGCTGATATGTCCGCTTCATGGCGCGGCAACCTCCCCGATCAGTCGCGAGATGTCAAGGTTTCCAGAGACTTGGCCCGTTCCGCCGGACCCTCGCGCGATCCGTCACCGCCCCGTCACGCGAAAAGCTCGTCGTTTCGCGACCACGCACGACGCCCTTGATCCTCTCGGTGAACCTTGGCTAACTTCCGCCCCCACGCAACACGAGGCCGCCTGCACTCTCGCCCTACGAGCGCCGAGTGAGCCGTCGTCCGGAAGCCCGGGCGTCGGAGGGGGGATCCTCGTTCCGTTGCGCGCACCTCGGGGGACAGCAGCATGGACTCGCGCGCGAGCGCCAAGATGATCTCGCCGGCAGACGAGCTCTGGTCGCGCCTCGACGCGTTCCTGCGCTCCCGGCTGCGCCCTGACCTGTACGACCGCTGGTTCGCGCCGCTCCACCTCGTCTCGCTCGAGGGGAGCCGGCTGCAGATCGCCGCGCCCGACCGCTTCCACCGGGACTTCGTCGAGGACAACTACCGCTCCTTCTTCGAGGAGTTCGTGCCCGGCCTCGCCGGCCAGGCGGTCCAGATCACGTTCGTCGTGGACGCCGCGCCGCGCCTCGCGCCGACGCCCCTGCCGCTGCTGGACGGCCCGGCGCTCACGCCGGTGCCCCGCGCGGCGGAGGCGGCCGACCCGCGCGACTCGCGGCCGAACCCGCGCTACACCTTCGACACCTTCGTGGTGGGCGAGTCGAACCGCTTCGCGTTCGCCGCGGCCCAGGCCGTGGCCGCGAACCCCGGCCACACCTGGAACCCGCTCTTCCTGCACGGCGACTCCGGGCTCGGCAAGACCCACCTCCTGCACGCCCTCGCCCACGCCATCCTCGACAAGCACCAGGGCGGGCGCGTCGCCATCGTCTCCTCGGAGCGCTACACGAACGACTTCGTCGCCGCGCTCTCGAAGGGCACGATGGACGAGTTCCGCCACAAGTACCGCGAGTGCGCCGCGCTGCTCGTCGACGACGTGCAGTTCCTCGCCGGGAAGGACAAGACGGCGGAGGAGTTCTTCCACACCTTCAACGAGCTCCACGATCACCACGTGCAGATCGTCCTCTCGAGCGATCGCAGCCCGAAGGAGCTGAAGGGGCTCGACGCCCGGCTCTGCTCGCGCTTCGAGTGGGGCATGCGCGTCCAGATCGAGGTGCCCGAGTTCGAGACGCGCGCCGCCATCCTCCAGAAGAAGGCAGAGGTCGAGTCGATCGACCTGCCCGGCGAGGTGACCCAGCTCCTCGCCAGCCACATCCGCTCGAACGTGCGCGAGCTCGAGGGCGCGCTCATGCGCCTCGCCGCCTTCGCCTCCTTGAAGAGCGAGCCCATCACCGTGCCGCTCGCGCGCGACGTGCTCGGCGACGTGATCCCGCCCGAGGGCTACAAGCCGCCCATCGAGCGCATCCAGGAGGCGGTGGCGGCGCACTACGGCCTCACCGTCGCGAAGCTCACGAGCGCCTCGCGCGAGCAGAAGATCGCGCAGCCGCGCCAGGTGGCGATGTACCTCTGCCGCGAGCTCGGCAAGGAGAAGTTCCAGTCCATCGCCGAGCGCTTCAACAAGAAGGACCACACCACCGTCATCGCCGCGGTGGAGCGGATCCGCTCGCTCATGGAGAGCGAGGAGACGGTCCGCACCGCCGTGCAGGTCCTCACCGCGAAGCTCGCGCCCTGAGCCGCGCGACGCCCTCGACCCCGCTCCCGTTCGCGCGCGGGCCGCTACAGGCGGCCTCGCGCGTCCTTGCGTCCGCTCGCCGGGCGCCCGCGACGGCTCGGCTCGCCTCCCGGGCTCGGCGCGAGGCTGTGGATCATCTGTGGATCCGGCACCGATCCTCGTGGGGACGGGGTGTGGACCGCTGTTGACACCGTTTCTCGGCCCGCGCTACACAAACTCGACCCAAAGGGATCCGGAGAGTTTTCCAGGCCGAAAGCTCCAGGAGTTTCGCGGGTTCCGAGCCCTTATCCACATCCACTCGGCCCCTGCTGTTACTTCTAGGATCACAAGAAGAGGATCTTCCCATGGAACTGAAGATCGGAGTCGCTGAGCTCTCGAAGGCGCTCGGGCGCTCCCAGGGCATCGTGGAAAAGAAGAGCACGATGCCGATCCTCTCCCACGTCCTCCTCGAGGCGAAGAAGGGTCAGCTCGTCGTCTCGGCGACCGACCTCGACCTCGCCGTCTCGTCCGAGCACGGCGAGAGCTGCGAGGTGCTGAAGGAAGGCGCCCTGGCCGTCTCGGCCCGCCACCTGTACGAGATCGTTCGCGCCCTGCCCGAGCAGCAGGTCACCCTCAAGCGCGCGAACAACAACTACCTCGAGGTGCGGAGCGGCCCCTCCGAGTTCCGCATCGTCGGCCTCCCCGCCGAGGACTTCCCGGCACTCCCCCGCTTCGAGAAGGTCACCTTCACGGACGTGAAGCCGGACGAGCTGCTCGAGATGATCGAGCGGACCTTCTTCGCCGTCTCGAACGACGAGACCCGCTACAACCTGAACGGCGTCTACTTCGAGCCGAGCCCCGAGGTGCTCCGCCTGGTCGCGACGGACGGGCACCGCCTGTCGCTCTCCGAGCGCCCCTCGAGCAGCACGTTCGGCCTGAAGCGCGGCGTGATCCTGCCGAAGAAGGGCCTCCAGGAGCTGCGCAAGCTCCTCGCCGAGGCCGTCGAGGGGGGCACGGAGGGCGGCGAGACGAAGCTCGGCTTCGTCGAGAACAGCGCCATCTTCCGCCGCCCGGGCGTGATCCTCTCGATGCGGCTCATCGAGGGGCTCTTCCCGGACTACCGGCAGGTCATCCCGAAGCAGGGCGAGAAGGTGGTCCGGGTCGGGCGGGACCGCCTCCTCGAGACGCTGCGGCGCATCTCGCTCCTCTCCACCGACAAGGCCCACGCGGTGAAGCTCGAGCTCGGGAAGGGCACGCTCCGGGTGCTCTCGCAGAACCCGGACCTCGGGGAGGCCAAGGAGGAGGTGCCGGTCGAGTACGAGGGCGAGCCGCTCAAGATCGGCTTCAACGCGCGCTACCTCATGGACGTGCTCGCGGTGGTGAAGAGCGCCGACGTGCAGCTCGAGCTCGCGGACGACCTCTCCCCGGGCGTGCTCCACGGCGGCGACGAGAAGGATCAGGGCTTCACCGCGGTGGTGATGCCGATGCGGATCTGACGTCCCGGGTGAAGCTCCTCTCCCTCGCCGTAAAGGACTTTCGCAACCTCGCCGAGGTCGTGCTCGCGCCCTCGCCGCGCGCGACGGTGCTCCTCGGCGAGAACGGCCAGGGGAAGACGAACCTCCTCGAGGCCATCTACTTCCTCACCACCCTGAAGCCCCTGCGGGCGGCGCGCCTCGTGGAGCTCGTCCGCCACGGCGCCGAGCGGGGCGAGGTCGCGGGCGACTTCGACGGCCCGGGCGGCGTCCGGCGGGTGGCGGTGCAGGTCGCCGCCGGGGGACGGGTGGCGCTCCTCGACGGAAAGCCGCAGGAGCGGCTCGACGACTACTTCGAGGGGCTCGCCGCCGTCTGCTTCGCGCCGGACGACCTCTTGCTCGTGAAGGGCGGACCGGAGGGTCGCCGCCGCTTCCTCGACCGCGCCGCCTTCAACCGCTGGCCGGCGGTGCTCGGCGAGGCGCGCGACTACGTGCGGGCCCTGCGCGCCCGGAACGCCGCCCTGCGCGGCGGGGTCGCCGAGGTCGAGGCGAGCTTCCGCGCCCCGCTCGCGCGGGCCGGGGCGCGCCTCGTGCGCCGCCGGCAGGCCCTCGTCGACGAGCTGGCGCCGCGGGTGGGCGCCGCCTTCCGGGAGATCTCCGGCCCCGGCGCGCCGGACGCGCGCTTCGCGTACCGGCCCTCGGCCGGCCTCTCCGGCGAGGGCAGCGAGGCGGAGCTCGCCGCAGCGCTCGACGCGGCCCTCGGGGCGCGGCTCGAGCGCGATCGCGAGCGCGGCTTCACCTCCGCCGGCCCGCACATGGACGAGCTCGTCCTCGCGCTCGACGGCCGCGGCGCCCGCGCCTACGCGAGCCAGGGACAGCAGCGCGCCCTCGTGCTCGCCCTCAAGATCGCCGAGATCGAAAATCTTCGGGCGGCGCTCGGCCGGCCGCCTTTGCTCCTGCTCGACGACGTGTCGTCCGAGCTCGATCCCGCCAAGAACCGCTACCTGCTCGCCTACCTGGCTGCCCTGCCGGCGCAGGCGTTCCTCACCACCACCGACCGGCGGCTGCTCGAGCCCGCGGCCGGCCCGGATACGACCTTCTATAGGGTAGAGCGCGGGGTGGTCACGCCGCTCGTTTCCTGAGTGGATCCGAGAAGTTGGGTTGACGAAGGGAACGTTGCCAGCAGCCGCCTTGCCTGCTATACCCCACTGTCTCGCCTAAGCTGCGGGAACCCTTCGGGGAAACGACGGAGGAACCCCCTGGAAACCGCCGAGAAGAGCCTTCAGCCGACGAACGGCGTGGAGGAGTACGGAACCGACGCGATCAAGGTGCTCGAGGGCCTGGAGGCGGTCCGCAAGCGCCCGCACATGTACATCGGCGACGTGGGGGAGCGCGGGCTCCACCACCTCGTGTACGAGGTCGTCGACAACTCGGTCGACGAGGCGATGGCGGGGCGGGCGAACGAGATCAACGTCACGATCCACGCCGACCGCTCGATCACCATCGTCGACAACGGCTCCGGCATCCCCATCGGCCCTCATCCCACGGTGAAGGGGATGGACACGCTCGACGTGGTGCTCACGAAGCTCCACGCCGGCGGCAAGTTCGAGTCGAACGCGTACAAGGTGTCGGGCGGCCTCCACGGCGTCGGCGTCACCTGCGTGAACGCGCTCTCCGAGTGGCTCAAGGCCGAGGTCTACCGCGACGGCAAGGTCTGGCAGCAGCGCTACGAGCGCGGCACGCCTGCGGGCAAGGTCACGGCCGTCGGCGAGACGCAGCGGCGCGGCACGAAGATCACCTTCAAGCCGGACTCGACCATCTTCGAGGTGTTCGACTTCTCCTTCGAGACGCTCTCCGGCCGCCTGCGCGAGCTCGCCTTCCTGAACGCCGGCCTCAAGATCACCATCGACGACGAGCGGAGCGGCAAGAAGCACGAGTTCCTGTTCAAGGACGGCATCCGCGAGTTCGTGGCCTACCTGAACAAGAGCCGCGACGTGCTCTTCCAGCCCCCCATCTCGCTCCGCCAGGAGGTGGAGACCGAGCGCGGCGCCGCCGTCGTCGAGATCGCCCTGCAGTGGAACGACGGCTACGACGAGAAGGTCTTCGCCTTCGCGAACAACATCCACAACCACGAGGGCGGCACCCACCTCATCGGCTTCAAGACCGCCCTCACCCGCACCATCAACGCGTACGGGCAGAAGAACAACCTGTTCAAGGACCTGAAGGACGAGCTGCCCTCCGGCGACGACATGCGCGAGGGGCTCGCGGCGGTGATCTCCATCCGGCTGCCCGGCGCGAGCTTCGAGGGCCAGACGAAGACGAAGCTCTCGAACACCGAGGCGAAGAGCATGGTCGAGACCATGCTCAACGAGCGGCTCGGCGCGTTCCTGGAGGAGAACCCGAACGTCGCGAAGCGCGTCTGCGGCAAGGTGGCGGAGGCGACCCGGGCGCGCATCGCCGCGCGCAAGGCGCGCGAGACGGTGCGCCGCAAGGGCGCGCTCGACGGCGCCTCGCTGCCGGGGAAGCTCGCCGACTGCCAGTCCAAGGACCCGCGCGAGTCCGAGCTCTTCCTCGTGGAGGGCGACTCCGCAGGCGGCTCGGCGAAGCAGGGGCGCGACCGGCGCATCCAGGCCATCCTCCCCCTGCGGGGCAAGATCCTGAACGTCGAGAAGGCGCGCTTCGACAAGATGCTCTCGTCCGCCGAGATCGCGACGATGATCACCGCGCTCGGGACCGGCATCGGGCCCGAGGAGTACGACGCCGGCAAGATCCGCTACCACAAGATCGTGATCATGACGGACGCGGACGTCGACGGCTCGCACATCCGGACGCTGCTCCTCACCTTCTTCTTCCGGCAGATGCCGGAGCTCGTCGAGAGGGGCTACCTCTACATCGCCCAGCCGCCGCTCTACCGCGTGCAGAAGGGCAAGAAGGAGAGCTACCTCAAGGACGAGCCGGCGCTCGACGAGTTCCTGCTCCACCTCGGCACGGACAAGGCGAAGCTGGTCTCCGGCGAGACCGTGGTGGGGGGGCACGACCTGAAGCGCCTCGCGCAGGAGGCGCTCGCCTACCGCTCGCTCCTCGCCCGCGTCGATCGGCGCCGCGACAGCCGCATCGTCGACGCGGCGGTCCAGCTCGGAGACCTCGACCTCGAGCTCCTGAAGCACCACGAGAAGGTGAAGGAGCAGGTCCAGAAGATCTACGACCGGGCGCAGAAGCTCCACCCCGAGCTCGAGGTGCGCCTCGCCAAGATCGAGCGCGACGAGGAGCACGGCTGCGACGCGCTGGTGTTCCAGACCACCATGTCGGGCGCCACCCGCACGACGCGCATCGACTTCGACTACCTCTCCGGCCCGGAGTGGGGCGAGCTCGCCGGCCTCTACGCGGCGGTGGCGGAGATCGGCCCCGGCCCGCACCGGCTCCAGACCGGCGAGGGCGAGGAGGAGGTCGACGACGTCTTCGCCGCGGTGGAGGCGCTCAAGAAGAGCGCCACGGCGGGCCAGACCATCCAGCGTTACAAGGGGCTCGGCGAGATGAACCCCGAGCAGCTCTGGGAGACGACGATGGACCCCACCCGCCGCACGCTCCTGCAGGTCCGCGTCGACGACACCGTCGAGGCGGACGAGGTCTTCAGCGTGCTCATGGGCGACGCGGTCGAGCCGCGCCGCGAGTTCATCGAGAAGCACGCCCTCGACGTGCAGAACCTCGACATCTGACAGCAGCCGCCCGCGCGCGAAGGGCTCCTCCCCTTTCGCGCGGGGCGCTCACCGCAAGGACCCAAGCGATGCCTCGCGCCGCCTTCGCCGCCCTCGGCACCTTCGTCCCCGACCGCGTCGTCACGAACGAGGAGCTCACCCGCCACATGGAGACCACCGACGCGTGGATCCAGGAGCGGACGGGGATCCGGGAGCGGCGCTGGGTGCGCGAGGGGACCGAGAACTCCGACCTCGCCTTCGAGGCCACGAAGCGCGCGCTCGACAAGGCCGGCTGGAAGGCGGGCGACATCGAGGCGATCATCTACGCCTCCCTCTCGCCCGACCACATGTTCCCGGGCGACGGCTGCTTCCTCAACGCGAAGCTGGGCATCCCCGGCGTGCCCGCGCTCGACATCCGCAACCAGTGCTCGGGCTTCCTGTACGGGCTCTCCGTCGCCGACGCCTGGATCCGCGCCGGCGTGTACCGCCGCATCCTGCTCGTCGGCTCGGAGATCCACTCCACCGGCCTCGACGTGTCGACCCGCGGCCGGGACGTGGCGGTGATCTTCGGCGACGGCGCCGGCGCGGCCCTCCTCGAGGCGACCGACGACCCGGGCCGCGGCGTGCTCTCGGTGCACCTCCACGCCGACGGCCGCTTCGCGAAGGACCTCTGGACCGACGCGCCGGGCTCCAAGTACCACCCGCGCGTGCAGGTCGCGCAGATGGAGTCGGGCGCGATCTACCCGCACATGGAGGGGCAGAAGGTCTTCAAGCACGCCATCTCCAAGATGCCGGAGGTGGTGCGGCGCGCCCTCGACCAGCACGGCCTGACCCCGAAGGACCTGAAGGTGCTCGTGCCGCACCAGGCGAACCTGCGCATCGCGCAGATGGTGCAGCGCAGCCTCGAGCTCGAGGACGCCCAGGTCTTCAACAACATCCAGAAGTACGGGAACACCACCGCCGGCTCCATCCCCATCGCGCTCGCCGAGGCCGTCGAGGAGCGCGGGGTCTCGCGCGGGGACCTCGTCGGGCTCTGTGCGTTCGGGGCGGGTTTCACCTGGGGGAGTGCCCTGGTACGCTGGTAGGTCGCTGCCGCGCGGGAGGATTCCCGCCCGCGCCGTCGAGAGGAAACCCGCGCCGGGGAAGCGCAGCGAGGAAAAGCAGGCCGCCCGTGCGTCGCAACGATGAGGCGTCGTCCAACGGCAGGACTGCGGACTTTGGATCCGCGTATGAAGGTTCGAATCCTTCCGCCTCAGCCAACTCCGGCCCGAGGCCCGGCAGCGCGCGCGCGGAGCTGAAGGCGCTGGCGCGCCCGAGCCACGTGCTCCTCGTGCCGCTCGGCGAGGTGAGCCCGAAGGTCGTCGCCGAGGCGGCCCAGGCGCTGCGCGAGGTGCTCGGGGTCGCCGCGAAGAACGGCCCCTCGCTCGACCGACCGCGCTACGCGTTCAACGAGGCGCGCGGCCAGTACCACGCCACCTCGATCCTCCGCCGCCTCGCCTCGCTGCGCACGGGCGGGAGCGGGCCGGTCCCGGTGGTGGGGATCACCGACGTCGATCTGTTCCTCCCCGACGCGCCCTACGTGATCGGCGACGCCGATCGCGACGCGGGGGCGGCGATCTTCTCGCTCGCGCGGCTCTCGCACGGGGCGCCCGCGGAGGTCCGGCGGCGCGCGCAGGTCGAGACCGTCCACGCGACCGGCCACCTCCTCGGCCTCTCGCACTGCGCGGACTACCGCTGCGCCATGTTCGTCTCCCGCGACGCCGCCGACTCGGACCGCAAGGGCCCCGGCCTGTGCGCGAGCTGCCGCGCCGCGCTCGGCTCGGAGGGGTGACGCCGCGGTGCGGCGGCTCTGCCAGACGGAGCGGTCGAGCTGCGGCGCGTGCTGCGGGCTCTACAACGGCCGCGACCTCTCCCGCGAGGGCCTGCGCGCGGAGCTCTCCCGGCGCAGCCGCGCGCTCGCCCGCGTGCCGCGGACGCCCGCGGCGTTCCGCGCCGCCGCGGCGGCCATCGCCGCCGACTCGCCCGCGCCGCTGTTCCCCTCGGTGCGGATCTGCCCGCTGCTCGGCTTCCTCGACGCGGCGGAGACGCGCGTCGGCTGCCTCGCCCACCCGCTCGCGACCGGCGGCGCCGACCTGCGCGACTGCGGCGCCTACGACGTCACCACCTGCGACGCGTTCCTCTGCCCGAGCCACGCCTGGCTCGCGGAGGAGGAGGCGGCGCTCCTCGACCGCGCCCTCGCGGACGACTTCCACCTCTACGGGCTCGTCGTGACGGACGTGCCGTTCCTGCGCGCGGCGCTCGCGGGCGTGTCTGCGCGCACCGGGGCGAGGGTGGAGCTCCGCCACCTCGAGCACGCGCCCTTCCGCTCCGCGCTGCGGCGGCTCTTCGCCCTCAAGGAGGAGCTCGCCCCCGGCTCGGAGGGGCTCTTCGGGGCGTTCCGGCCGGGCAGGGACGGGGAGCCGGTGCCGCGCCGCATCGACTACGAGGCCCTGGGCGCCGCGCCGTCGCCCTACGACGAGATCCTCACCTGCGTGGGCGCGGACCCGCGCTCCGGGAACGACCTCGAGCTGTTCGAGCGCGAGGTGACGCGACGGCTCGACGCTGCGGCGGCGGCGTTCCCGCGCGCGGTCGGTCGCTAGCCGGCGGCCAGCTCCGCGCGACGCTCCCGCCGACGCGAGGCCCGGCTGCACGGCCGCCCACGAGTCCGCGCTCAGCGCAGGAAGCCCGCGCGCCGCGCCACGTCCCGGATGGCGTCGGCGATGGGCCCCGGCGCCTCCTCCTGCGGATAGTGGCCGGCGGAGAGGCGCGTCACGCGCGCCCGGGGCAGCGCCGAGGCGACGCCGCGGAGCGCGCGGCCGAGCACCGGATCGCGCTCGCCCCACACCACCGCGGCCGGGCCGTCGAAGGCGGTCGCGACGGCGAGCGCGCGCTCGAGGCCGGCGACGGATGGGTGATCGGGGCGCAGCGGGACCATCCGCGCGAGGGCGAGGGGCGCCGTGCGATCGCGGAGCCGCCGCAGCGGCCAGCGGTAGGCGCGCGCGACGTCTCCGCGGATCGAGCGGCGATCGGCCTGCGCGAGGTGGAGCGCGTTCTGCGGGAAGCCGAGGAGTCGGAAGAGGAGCGCGGGGAGGACGGGCAGGTTCGCGAGGCGGTGGAAGGCGGTCTTGCGGGAGCCCGGGCGCGGGGGTCCGACGCCGGTGTTCGTGACGACGAGCCCCGCGAGCCGCCCCGGGCGATCGGCGAGGGCGGCGAGGCCGATGGGGCCACCCCAGTCGTGCACGGCGAGGACGAAGCGGCCGGGGACGACCGCGTCGAGGAAGGCGCCCATCACGCGGGCGTGGTTCTCGAGCGTGTGGAAGCGCGGGTCGCGCGGCTTCTCGGAGAGGCCGAGGCCGGGGAGATCCGGCATGACGAGGCGGAGCGGCGCGTCGCGGAGCCCGTGGGCGACCTCGCGCCAGAGGAAGCTCCAGGTCGGGTTCCCATGGAGGAGCACGACCGGCGGCGCGCCGGCGGGACCCGCCTCCATGACGTGCAGGGCGAGGCCGCCGGCGACGACCACCGAGCGCTCGAACGGGAGCGCCCGGGCGAGGAACGGCGGGAGCGGCGGGGCGGGGAGCCGCTCCACGAATCCCCTACCCTTCGCGCGGCGCGCGCGCGGCGGGGAGCCCGAGCGCGACGATCTCGGCGACGTCCAGGACCTTCAGCTTCTCCTCGCGGCCGGTCTCGTTCACGCCGTCCTTCATCATGGTGAGGCAGAACGGGCAGCCGGTGGCGATGACGCCGCCGGTCTCGCCGAGCGTCCGGGCCGCCTCCTCCACCCGGTCCTGGTTCACCCGCGTGCCGAGCTTCTCCTCGAGCCAGAAGCGGCCGCCGCCGGCGCCGCAGCAGAAGCCCTGCCGGCGGTTGCGCTCCATCTCGACGAGCTTCACGCCCGCGACGGCGCCGAGCGCCTCGCGCGGCGCCTCGGTGACGCCGTTCCAGCGCGCGAGGTAGCACGGGTCGTGGAAGGTGACGGGCCCGAGCCCCTCGGCCGCGCCGGGCGTGAGCCTCCCGTCGGCCACGAGCTTCGCGATGAGCTCGGCGTGGTGCACGACCTCGTAGCGCCCGCCGAACTGCGGCAGCTCGTTCTTGATCGTGTTGAGGCAGTGCGGGCACTGGACGAGGATCTTCTTCACGCCGTAGCCGTTCAGCGTGTCCACGTTCGCCTGCGCCTGCAGCTGGAACAGGTACTCGTTGCCGAGGCGGCGGGCCGCCTCGCCGTTGCAGGTCTCCTCCTCGCCGAGGATGGCGAACGAGACCTTCGCCTCGCGGAGGATCCGCACGATGGCGCGCGAGACCTTCTTCTGGCGGTCGTCGAACGCGCCGGCGCAGCCCACGAAGAACAGGTACTCGAACGGCTCGCCGGCCGCGGCGCGCGGCACGTCGAGGTCCTCGCACCACTCGGTGCGCTTGTTCGAGCCGATGCCCCAGGGGTTCCCCTGCGTCTCGATGCCCTTGAACACCCGGGCCGCCTCGTCCGGGAAGGCCGACTCGACGAGCACCTGCTGGCGGCGCATGTCCACGAGGCGCGGGATGTTCTCGATGAGGACCGGGCAGGCCGTCTCGCACCAGCCGCAGGTGGTGCAGGCCCAGAACGTCTCCGGCGGGATGACCGAGGTGATGGGCGGGAGCCCGGCGAGCGCGGCGTCGCGCGCGGCAGGGTCCTTTGCCCGGGCCGCGGCGGTGAGCGCGGGGGCCACCTCCGCGAGGTGGTGCCGGATCGACCGGTTCACCTCCTTGTGCGAGAGGGGCTTGCCGGTGACGTAGGTCGGGCAGTGCGTCTGGCAGCGCCCGCACTCGGTGCAGCTGTAGACGTCCCAGGCCTCCTTCCACGACAGGTCCTTCACGGTCGCGGTCCCGAAGCTCGCGTCCTCCGCCTCGAGGTCGAGCTTGCGGAGCGCGACGGCGGGGGGGAGCCGCGCGAAGAAGACGTTCGGGAGGCCGGTGATGATGTGGAAGTGCTTCCCGAACGGGAGGACGTTCAGGAACACGAGGATGAGGGCGAGGTGCAGCCAGAAGGCGAGGACGCCGAGCGCGTGCGCCTGGCCCGCCGGGAGCGGCGCGAGGAGCGCGCGGCCGAGCGCGCCGGCCGGTCCCCACGCGGAGCCGGGCGCGCCGCGCGAGAGGAGCTCCGACCCCTCGAACACGAGGTCCGTCACCATGAGGCCGGCGATGAAGAGCAGGATCACGACGCCCTCGGTCGAGAGCGTCACCCGGTCCGGCTTCGTGACGAGCCGCCGCCAGAGGAACCCGGCCACGCCCACCAGCGCCGCGAGAAGGACGAGGTCCTTCACGAGGCCGTACACGCGGCCGAACGGGGCCTCCGGCGCGAGGAGCGGCAGGTGGAACCCCTCGGAGAAGCCCATCCCGAACATCGTGATCGTGCGCAGCGCGAGCACGAGGAACGCCGCGAAGATGACGACGTGGAGGAGGCCCGGGCCGCGCTCCTCCGGATCGACGAGCCGCTTCTGGCCGAGGCCGAAGCGGAGGAGCGTCGCGAGCCGCTCGCCGGTCCGCGAGAGCCGGTCGTCGCGCCGGAGCGCGAGGAGCGGCGCGATCCTCTGGAGCATCGTGAACGCGAAGAACGCGAGCGCGAAGACGAGCATCGCGGCCGTGAGGAAGGGGCTCATGACGCGGCACGCTATCACCCCGCTCGGGCCCGGCAAGTCGCCGCAGCGGTCACGGCGGGGGGGCGAAAATGCCATGTCGGGAAGCGAAGGGGCCGCCCGCGGACGGGCGGCCTCCAGGCGTCTCGACCTTCACCCGGTGCTATGCCGGCTTTCAGCGCCGGCCGTTGCCCCGGCCGTCCTTCTCGTCGTCGTCGCCCTTCTTGTCTCCGCCCTGCCCGCGGCCGTTGCCGTTGCCATTGCCGCGGGGGCCGGCGCGGTCCGGACGGCCGCTCGGGGCGGGGGCGGGCGCGGCCTGGCCGGGCGGAGTGCCGCCGTGGCCCGGGGCGGCGCCGCTGTTGCCGGGCGAGGACGGCGCCTGCGCGGGAGAGGCGGCGCGGCCGGGCGTCGAGCCGTGGTCGCGATCGTCGTCGCCGCGGCCCGGCCGGCCCGCCGGCGGGGTCGGAGCCGGAGCCGGCGCCTGCGGGTAGGCCGGCGCGGCGTGGCCGGGCGGCGTCCCGCCGTGGCCGGGCGGGAGGTTGCCGTGGCCGGGGGCGTCGTCGGAGCGGCCGGGGCGGTCCTGCGTCGGATAGGGCGCGGGAGCCGGCGGCTGCGGGTAGGGAGCCGGCGCCGGGGAGGCATGCCCGGGCGGCGTCCCGCCGTGGCCGGGCGGGAGGTTGCCGTGACCGGGGGCGTCCTCGGAGTGGCCGGGGCGGTCCGGCTGCGGGTACGGCGGATAGCTCGGCGCCGGGGCGGGAGCCGGCGCGGGCAGCGGCGCGGGGCGCGGGGCCGGGTACGAAGGCGCGGGATAGGGGGCGGGACGCGGCGCCGGGTAGCCGGGCTGCGGCGCGGGAGCGGGGCGCCGGTCGTCGTAGCCGGGGTAGGCCGGCCGGCGATCGTCGTAGGCCGGACGCGGCGCCGGACGCCGGGCGGGCGCGACCACCGGCCAGTAGCTCGGCGGCGGCGGGCGGTTCGGGCGCCACGCGCCGCGGAACACGAAGCCGCGACCGCGGTTCCACGCGAAGTCCGGTCCGCTCGGCGGGTAGTACTCGTGGTTGTGCGGCCCGCGCACGTA
The DNA here is from genome assembly GCF_022690695.1 of Anaeromyxobacter sp. SG17. Classification (NCBI taxonomy): domain Bacteria; kingdom Pseudomonadati; phylum Myxococcota; class Myxococcia; order Myxococcales; family Anaeromyxobacteraceae; genus Anaeromyxobacter; species Anaeromyxobacter sp. SG17. The sequence continues at coordinate 7,571 of NZ_JALCYX010000026.1, read as the reverse complement.
GCACCAGCCGCGACCGGGCACCGGGTGCCCGCCGTAGTACGAGAACACGTACGGGCCGCGGTAGGAGTAGGCGCCGTCGTAGACGTCGTACTCGTCGAGGCGATCGGGGGCGTAGTCGTGCCGGTGCGGTCCCTCCTCGTAGCACCAGCCGCCGCCGAACGCGTCGGGCACGAAGTGCTGGCCCTCGTACCAGACCACCGCGACGCGGGGCGGCGCGGGCGCGGGCATGGGCGCAGGAGGCGGCGGAGGTGAGTAGACCGGCCGGCTCGCCGCGGTGTCGACGACGCACCCGGTGGCGAGGGCGGCGAAGGTGGCGGCGAGGAGGAGGCGCTTCATCGGGGAACTCCTTCGCGAGGGCTCGCTCGATCGACGCGTGGCGGGCGTCGGCATTCACCGGGGCGCCTCGCGCACCCCGCGGCGAGCGTAGTCGCAACGCGCGTGCCGGGCGAGCCCGCGACCGGAAAAGCGTGCGGGAGCGCGGCGCGCCGCGGCTGCGGGGGATGTGGGCGTGCCCGCCGCGCACGGGCGCGGGCACACTCGGCGGAACGCTCAGTGAATGACGCGCGCCAGCGGGAGGCCGTGGCGCACCCGCGCGTACCGCTCCAGGATCTCGCGGTACTCGTCGGCGGAGCGCGGGCCGGCGACGAGCCACTCCTCGCCCACGACGAGGGCGGGCGCGACCTCGACGCCGCGGTCCACCGCCTCCTCGTAGCGAGCGCGCACGCGCCGCTCGGTCGAGGGGGTCGCGAGCGCGCAGGCGAAGCGCGAGACGTCGAGGCCGGCGCACCCGGCGAGCTCGTAGAGGACGTCCCGGCGCGACACGTTCACCCCGCGGAAGAGGGCCGCCTGGCGGAGCGCGGTGCGGAGCGCCTCCTCGCTCCCGGCGCCCTGGAGCCGCGCGGCGGCGAGCGCGGCGAGGGGCGGGATGGACGAGAGCGGCGGATCCTGCGAGAGCCACAGGTCGGGCGTGATGCCCTGCGCCTCGGGCTCCTTCGCGGCGCGCCGCGCGGCGCGGGCGAGCCGTTCACGCTCGGTCCGCGACATCGCGCGCGGCTCGAGGCGCAGCGGGAACGGCTCGTGGCGGAGCGGCTCGTAGGTGCGCTCGAGGTCGGCGAGCGCGGCGGCGATGCGCTTCTCGGCGACGAGGCACCAGGGAGAGAGCGGATCCTCGTACAGGACGAGCGGGATGGGCTCGACGGGCGGGGTTCGAGGTGGCACGGTTGCGCGGATTCTAGATGCCGCGATCCGTTTGTTGAAGGGGCGTCCGCGGGCTGGCCTGCTCGCCTGGCCGCTCCCCACCTCCACTCACACGAGGTGGCCGCCCACGTAGCCGGAGTGGCGGGCGTGGCCGTACTCGACGGCGTGCGACACGTAGGCCGTGGCGATGTCCACGCCGGTGGCGGCCTCCAGCCCCTCGAAGCCGGGCGAGGAGTTGACCTCCATGATCTTCGGGCCGGTGCGCGCCTCCAGCATGTCGACGCCGGCGACCTCGAGCCCCATCACGCGCGCGGCCTTCACCGCCACCTCGGCGAACTCGCGCTCGAGCGCGACCGCTTCGGCCACGCCGCCGCGGTGGATGTTGGAGCGGAACTCGCCCGCGCGCGCGGTGCGCCGCATGGCGGCCACCACGTGATCGCCCACGACGAGCGCCCGCACGTCCTTGCCGCGCGACTCGGCCACGAGCTCCTGCAGGAGGATCTCCTGGCCGAGCGTCCAGAGCGTGTCGAGCATGCCCTCCACCTCGGCGGAGGTGTGGGCGATCATGACGCCCACGCCCTGCGTCCCCTGGATGAGCTTGATGATGCAGGGCAGGCCGCCCACCATCTCCACCGCCTGGGGGACCTCGTCGCGGTAGCGGCACATCACCGTGCGCGGGATGTCGATGCCGAAGCGCGAGAGGAGCTGCAGCGCGCGGAGCTTGTCGCGCGAGCGGGCGATGGGGATGGCGTTGTTGAGGACCGGCACGCCCATCATGTCGAACTGGTTCACCACCGAGAGGCCGTAGCCGGTGATGGAGGCACCGATGCGCGGGATGACCACGTGGAGGTCGGTCGCGAGGACCTCCTCGCCGCCGTAGAAGATCCGCGGACGGTCGCGGCCGAGCACCATGTTGCAGCGGAGGGTGTCGAGCACGCGCGGCGCGTGGCCGAGCGCGGTCGCGGCCTCCACGAGCCTCCGCGTCGAGTAGAGCTTCGCGTTGCGCGAGAGGATCGCGACGCCGAGCCCCTCGCCTGGAGCGGTCGCGCGACGGCGGCGCGCGCGGGGTCGCGCTCCGTTCCTGCGGGGGGGCGGCATGAGGCGGGGAAGGTTAGCGGCGCGTCGTCCGGCCCGCAATGGAGCGCCCGCGCGCAGCGGTTCGTTGAGAAACTCCCGCCGCGCTGCTAGAACCCCTGGTTTCCCAGAGGAAAATGCCGTGGACTACAAGGACACCGTCAACCTCCCGAAGACCGCGTTCCCGATGAAGGCGAACCTGCCGCAGCGGGAGCCCGAGATCCTGCGCGGCTGGGAGGAGCAGACGATCTTCCAGCGCCTCGTCGCCTCGAACGCGGAGCGGCCGGGCGCGAAGCGCTTCGTGCTCCACGACGGGCCGCCCTACGCGAACGGCGACATCCACATCGGCCACGCGCTCAACAAGATCCTGAAGGACGTGGTGGTGAAGTACCGCAACCTCAAGGGCGAGGTGGCGGACTACGTGCCGGGCTGGGACTGCCACGGGCTCCCCATCGAGCTCAAGGTGGACAAGGAGCTCGGGCCGAAGAAGCGCGACATGGACCGCGCCCAGATCATCGAGGCGTGCCGCGCCTACGCCCAGAAGTGGATCGAGCGGCAGCGCGAGTCGTTCAAGCGGCTCGGCGTCTTCGGCCGCTGGGACGATCCGTACACCACCATGTCGAAGGGGTACGAGGCGGAGATCGTCCGGACGCTGGCGCGCGCCGCGGAGAAGGGGTTCCTCTTCCGCGGCAAGAAGCCGGTCTACTGGTGCGTCACCGATCGCACCGCGCTCGCCGAGGCGGAGGTCGAGTACGAGGACCACACCTCGCCCTCGATCTACGTGGCCTTCGACCTCGTCTCCCCGCTCCCCGACGCGAAGCTCGCCGGGAAGAAGGCGCGCCTCGTCATCTGGACCACCACCCCCTGGACGCTCCCCGCCAACCTGGCGGTCGCGGCGCACCCCGAGTTCACCTACGTCGCCTACGAGCTGCGCGGGCACGTGCTCGTCGTCGCGAAGGACCTCCTCACCCGCTTCCTCGCCGACTGCGCGCCGGAAGAGCTCGCGGTGAAGGACGTGCCCGTCGCGCACTCCCCCGACGCGCACGCCGCGGCGACCGGCGGGGGCGGGCTCGTGCCGAGCGCGCACCTCGTCCACCCCGAGCGGATCCTCGCCTACCTCGACGGCAAGGCGCTCGAGGGGCTCACCTACCGCCACCCGTTCATGGACCGCGAGTCGCCGGTGATCCTCGGCGAGCACGTGACCCTCGAGGCCGGCACCGGGCTCGTGCACACCGCGCCCGGCCACGGCGCCGAGGACTACCAGGTCGGCCTCGCCTACGGGCTCGAGGTCCTGAACCCGGTGGACGGCGCCGGCCGCTTCACCGCGGAGGCGGGGAAGTACGCGGGCAAGAAGATCTTCGAGGCGAACGCGGAGATCGTGGCGGACCTGCAGGCCTCGGGGCACCTCCTCTCCGACCCCAAGGCCACCCTCCGCCACAGCTACCCGCACTGCTGGCGCTGCCACAACCCGGTGGTCTTCCGCGCCACCGACCAGTGGTTCCTCTCCCTCGAGCACGACGGGCTGCGCAAGAAGGCGCTCGACGCCATCGACCGGGTGCAGTGGATCCCGCGCTGGGGGCGCGAGCGCATCTACGGGATGATCGAGAACCGCCCGGACTGGTGCCTGTCCCGGCAGCGCACCTGGGGCGTGCCGATCCCGGTCTTCTACTGCGAGGGCTGCGCCGAGCCGCTCGTCTCGCCGCCGGTGATGGAGCGGGTCGCGCAGGCGTTCGAGGCGGAGGGCATCGAGGCCTGGTACCGCCACGCCCCGGCCGACTTCACGCAGGGCGAGGCCTGCCCGAAGTGCGGCAAGGCCGAGTTCCGCCGAGAGCAGGACATCCTCGACGTGTGGTGGGACTCGGGCGTCTCCTGGGCGGCGGTGGCCGCGAAGCGCGGCTTCGGCGTGCCGGTGGACCTCTACCTCGAGGGCTCCGACCAGCACCGCGGCTGGTTCCACTCCTCGCTCCTCACCTCGGTCGCCATCCGCGGCCAGGCCCCCTACCGCGGGGTGCTCACCCACGGCTTCGTGCTCGACGGCCAGGGCAAGGCCATGTCGAAGAGCCTCGGGAACACCGTCGCGCCCGAGGAGATCATCAAGAGGTACGGCGCGGACATCCTGCGCCTGTGGGTGTCGGCCGCCGACTACCGCGACGACGTGCGCATCTCCGCCGAGATCGTGGCCGGCCTCGCCGAGGGCTACACCAAGATCCGCAACACGGTGCGCTACATGCTCGGCGCGCTCGACGGCTTCGACCCGGCCCGCGACGCGGTGCCGCTCGAGGAGCTCGAGCCGCTCGACCGCTGGGCGCTCGCGAAGCTCGCCGCCTGGGACGAGAAGGTGAAGGCGGCGTACGAGGAGTACGAGTTCCACCTCGCCTACCACGCGACGATGCAGCTCTGCGCGGTGGACCTGTCCGCCCTCTACTTCGACATCATCAAGGACCGGCTCTACACCTGGAAGAAGGACGGCAAGCCCCGGCGCTCGGCGCAGACCGCGCTCTGGCTCGTCTGCCAGGACGTGCTGCGGCTCCTCGCGCCGGTGCTGTCGTTCACCGCGAGCGAGGCGTGGGGGCACCTGCCGGGCAAGCCCGCCGAGAGCGTGTTCCTCGCCGGGCTCCCCACCCGCGCGCGCCCCGCGGACGCGGAGGCGCTGGAGGCCCGCTACGGGAAGCTCTTCGAGGTCCGCGCCTCCGTGCAGAAGAAGCTCGAGGAGGCGCGGCGGGCGGGGCTCATCGGGAAGAGCCTGGAGGCCGCCGTGACGATCCGCGCCGAGGGCGAGACGCGCGCCCTCCTCGAGGAGGCGAAGGCCGAGCTGCCGACGCTGCTCATCGTCTCGCGGGTGACCCTCGCCGACGGCCCCGCGGCCGTCGAGGTCGAGCGCGCGCCGGGCGAGAAGTGCGAGCGGTGCTGGATCTACGCCGACGATCGCGGCATCGACCCGGCCCACCCCACCCTCTGCGGCAAGTGCGCGGGCGCCCTGCGATGAGCGCGAGCCGGCCGTTCTCCAAGTGGGCGCTCCTCGCCCTCCTCTTCGTCTCGCTCGTCGCGGTGGACCAGTGGACGAAGTACCTGGCCGTCGAGCGGCTCACCACCCTGTTCGACCGGACCGGCGCGCAGTCGCTCGGGGAGCGGGTGGCGGGGTTCCTCGAGCACGAGCACCTCGAGGAGATCTCGACCGAGCCGTACTACGTGTGGCGGCCGGTCTGGCGCATGAACTACGTGGAGAACCCGGGCGCCGCCTGGGGGCTCTTCCGCGGGCACTCGGAGCGCTTCCGCAACGGCTTCTTCACGCTCGTCTCGCTCGGCGCAGTGGCCTTCATCCTCTACTACTTCCGCAGGCTGCGTCCCGAGCAGCGCTACCTCCAGGTCGCGCTCGCGCTCGTGCTCTCCGGCGCGGTGGGGAACTTCCTCGACCGGCTCGCCCGCGGCTACGTGATCGACTTCGTCGAGTGGTACTGGTGGAACCGGCCGGACATCCGCTGGCCGACCTTCAACGTCGCCGACTCGCTCATCGTGGTGGGCGTGGCGATGCTGGTCCTCCACCCCGGCTCCGGCAAGGCGGCCCAGGCGAGCGGCGCCGCCGCCGAGGGCGACCGGCGCGCGTCCACGGGCGCCTAGCGCCGGTGCGTCCGCGCGCGGGCCACCGGCGCGGGCCCGCGCCGAAGGGATCCGAATGCACCCCATCCTCCTCCACCTCGTCGTCCCCGCGGGCCTCGGCAAGCTCGTGGCGCTGGCGGTGCTGGTCATCTCCGTCGTCGGACGCGCGGCGTCGCGGCTCCGCGCGGCGCGGCGCGCGGACGAGCCGCTCTCGGTCGGCCAGGCCTTCCGCGCGGACGGGCTCTCGAGCCTCGCGCTCGCCGCCGCGGTGCTCGCCCTCTGGCGCGCGGGGCTCCTCGACCGGGGGCTCCGGCTGCCCGTCCACGCCTACGGCCTCCTCATCGCCGCGGCGTTCGTCATCGGCATCTGGCTCGCGCAGCGCGAGGCGCGCCGGGTCGGCCAGGACGCCGAGCGGCTCGCCGACCTCGCCTTCTGGGTGCTCGTCGCCGCGCTCGCCGGGAGCCGCGTCTACTTCATCCTCGTGAACGCCGGCACGTACTTCGGCTCAGGCAGCGCCTTCGTCGCGACGCCCCTCGGGCGGATCCCGCGCGTCCTCGCGATCTGGGAGGGCGGCCTCGTCTTCTACGGCGGCTTCATCGGCGCGGCGCTCGCGGCCGCGCTCTACATGCGCCGGCACCGGATGCCGTTCCTCGCCCACGCCGACACGCTCATCACCTCGGTCGCCTTCGGCCACTTCCTCGGCCGGCTCGGCTGCTTCTGCGCGGGGTGCTGCTGGGGCGGGCTCGCGGATCCGTCGCTGCCCTGGGCGGTGCGCTTCCCGCCGGAGTCGCTCGCCTACAAGACGTTCCTCGAGCGCCCGGAGCCGGCGCACTACCTCGCCGCCGGCTGGGCGACGACGCTCCCGCTCCACCCCACCCAGCTCTACGAGGCGTTCGGCGAGCTCGCCCTGTTCCTCCTCCTCGCCCTCGTCATCCGGCCCCGCAAGCGCTTTCACGGCCAGGTGCTCGCGAGCTGGCTCCTCGCCTACGCGGTGCTGCGCACGGTCGTCGAGCTCTTCCGCGGCGACGTGGAGCGCGGCGTCTACCTGGGACTCGGCGCCGGCCAGTGGACGTCGTTCCTGATCCTCGCGGTGGGCGTCGCGGTGTGGGTGGGTGCGCGCAAGGAGCGCCCCGCGATCGCCGCGGCGGGCGCGCAGTAGCGGGAACGTTGATCGCCTCCGCGCGCGGCCGATAGACTCCGCGCGTGCCCGTCCCGCCGAAGCCGCCCGCACGTCCCGGAGCCCCGCTCGCGAAGGGCGCGCTGGGCGCCGAGGATCCGCTCTCGAGGTCGCGCCGCGGCAAGGACGAGCTCGCCGAGGCGGTGCAGGGCCTCGAGGAGGAGCTCGAGACCCTCAAGGCCCGCTACGAGCAGTACTTCCTCGGCATCGAGCGGCGCGAGCCGGTGCGCTGGCGCGAGGAGCTGAAGCGCAACGTGGCGCGGGTGAAGGGCGCGTTCACGCGGAACGCCGGGCTGCGCTTCCGCATCCAGGCGCTCCACGCGCGCTACCTCTCGTACGAGCGCCTCTGGATGCGCAGCGCGCGCGAGCGCGAGGAGGGGACCTACAAGCGCGATCTCTTCAAGGCGCGGCTGCACGCTCGCGCCAAGGCCGAGCGCGCGCAGGAGGCGGGCGGGAAGGCGGCCGCCGAGGGCGCGGGCCCGGCGCCCGTCGAGCCCGCCGCGGCCGCGAGCCCGCCCGCGGTGCC